>JBEIOY010000173.1:0-2901 GCA_040377355.1 Burkholderiaceae bacterium
GCCACTATTTTGGTGATAAAACTTGGCATGCCACTGATATCAGCAACGTAGAGCGCTTTTTTATCTTTCAAGATTGTGGGTGGCAAATCTTCCAAGGTTTTGCTCATGAGTGCGCTGGTTGATTTCCCGGCGGCAAATAGAATCAAGCTAGTTTGCTCATTGATCGCCACGGTTTGATCGTGCTGATCCTTGAGCTCAAGGATCAAACTATCGCCAAGGCGTGCCGCTCCAGCCGATGAATTTGCTGAGGCAAGCGAAGCAAAAGTGCTTAAAAATAGCGCAAAAACCATGAATTTTTTCAAAATAATCTCTTTTCTTTATTAAATAAAATCAATTAAATCAATAGCCTTAGTATTTAATGCTTTGATTTGCAAATCCTTAATCTAGCCTTAATTTTCGACCTCTATTGTTTGATTTATACCAAACAAAAGGATCGGGCATGGCTCTTACTTTAAGAACATATCATGACGCAAAGCATACCTTAATCTGCCCAGAATTTAATTCTGAGGAAGATCTTTACAAGCTTGAATGGGTAACCAAACAACACCCTGAGCGCGAAAGTCTTCAGTCTTTCATCGCGACAACTTTCTACAAAACCTATGGTGCTGATGTGCATCACTTCAGCGATATCTTGGTGGGTTGCAAAGATGCTCAAGGCCAATGGCTAGCAGCCTTAGGCTTTTCGGAACTTACGGACAAAAAAAGCTTTGTTGAGCAATACTTAGATGCGCCACTAGAAATCAATATTGAAGCCCAAGTCAAAGAACATACCACTCGCCAGCAAATCGTCGAAGTGGGCAACTTGGCTGCTGTGCATGCAGGTGCCGGTCGCGCCCTGATCATCAATATGACACGCTTTTTACATGAGCAAGGCTATAAGTGGGTGACCTTTACTGCTACTCGCACTTTGCTGAATTCATTCAAGCGCCTAGGCATCAAATTATTTCAGTTGGCAGAGGCTGATCCAAGTCGCCTGGAGGATGGCGGCAAAAACTGGGGAACTTATTACAGCACTCAACCACAAGTGATGTTTGGTGACATCGCCTCAGGCTATGAGAAGCTGGCTTAATTTAATCCCAGAACATCAAACCGTTCTGTCTTCAGGGTCAGAGTCTTGGGATAAAGCTGCTCTTTTAAAGAAAATTTCTCAAGTATCAGTTGCTCTTTTAAATAGAAAGAATCCCAAAGCACCGGTTGGGCTACTGGCTGATAACTCTTTAGAATGGATTGCGATTGATTTAGCTACCCAAGCAATTGGTGTGACTTTGATCCCCCTTCCCAACTTCTTTACACCAAGTCAATGGCTACACACTGTCAAATCCAGTGGTATGCAAGCAATTTTTTGCACCCAGGAGGATGTGGTCAGAAATCTTGGCTTCGTGTTTCAAAATCAATATGTGGGCGAATTAAAGCTATTTGAAAGCATGAGCGCTGCACCCGACATGATCGAGCAGCCCAATCTTTTAGAAGTGCAAAAAATAACATATACCTCTGGCACCACTTCAGAACCAAAAGGTGTTTGCTTGAGCGCCGATCAACAATGGTCCGTGGCCCAATCGCTGGTGCAAGCACTGCATTCGCTTCAAATAAAAAGACATTTGAATGTGTTGCCCCTGTCAGTTCTTTTGGAAAATATTGCTGGCGTATACACAGCCTTGGCTTGTGGCGCTGAAAACATATGCGTGCCCTTGAGTGAAGTTGGCCTGCATGGCTCAAGTAGTTTTGATGCAGATGCTTGCATCACGGCCATTGAAAAATATCAGGCAGAAAGCATCATTCTTTTGCCTCAAATGCTTCAAGCCATTGTTGCTCGCAGCACAAGGCAAGATCCTCGACTAAAAAGCTTGAAATTTGTGGCCGTTGGCGGCGGAAAAACACCGGTTTCCTTAATCAAGGCAGCAAAATCATTGGGCATCCCTGTGTATGAGGGCTACGGCTTATCAGAATGTGCGTCAGTACTTGCTTTGAATACACCCAGCAATGAACGCATCGGCAGTGTTGGCAAAGTTCTTAGCAATCGAAGTATTCGTGTCTCAAAAGATGGTGAGATTGAGGTCAAGAACAATGACCTTCCCCACTATTTAGAAAATACCAAAGGGCTTACAAGTGTTAATGACACATGGTTACCAACTGGTGACCTAGGTCATTTGGATAGTGAGGGTTTTTTATATCTGGATGGTCGTAAAAAGAATGTGTTGATCACCAGTTTTGGCAGAAATATCTCTCCGGAGTGGCCAGAATCATTATTACTGGGCAGTGGTTTGTTCAAACAAGCCATCGTGGTGGGTGATGGACAAGCACAACTTGGTGCTTTGCTGGTCACTGCAAAAGATGATTTATCTGATGAAGCCATTCAGTTGGCAATCACAACGGTCAACCAAGATCTTCCTGACTACGCGCAAATTGGACCTTGGATGTTGGCTGCCGAGCCCTTCACTCCCAATAATGGTCTTGCAACTGCCAATGGAAGACTTAAGCGAGATCTCATTAAACACAGATTTAACGACCAAATTGAATTGTTATACAGCAGAGCTTAAATAAATGGAGAGTCACTTGAAATTTTTTAATCAATTACAAAGTTCAACCGAGCAAGAAAGACAGGTTCTTTTTGCAGCCCCCATCATTGAATGTGCCCTCAAGGGTGAGATACATAAAGAACAGTATGTCGCGTTTTTGACTCAGGCTTATCACCACGTCAAGCACACCGTACCATTATTGATGGCCTGTGGTTCTAGATTGGGTTCTCAACATGAATGGTTAAGAACAGCGATTGCAGAATACATTGAAGAAGAACTGGGTCACGAAGAATGGATCTTGTCTGACATTGCCGCATGCGGTGATGATGCCGAAAAAGTCAGGCACTCATGTCCTCACATCAGCACTGAAATGATGGTGGCGTAC
>JBEIOY010000189.1:0-2607 GCA_040377355.1 Burkholderiaceae bacterium
CTCACAGATGGGCCGACAGTTATTGCAAATGGACGATGGTTTTGAAGAATTAAGGGGCGCAGTGCACTCTTTGGAGCAAGCAGAAGATGAGTTGCCAGTGGTTTTAACTTATCACCCAGAGCACCTATTGAATAAGCCCAGTGATAAAGCCAAGACTTGGCAAGATCTGCTCTTGGCGCGCTCTTTGATTTAAAGCCAGCAAAACCTTAATGATGCAGTCTTAATGTGGTCTTGCTGCAGTCTTAGGATGCTTGTGCTCGCCAATCAAATGAAGTGAGTCGTACTCAGCTTGATTGCGTTTGTGCCAACGAATGATCTGAATCATCACCAAGCACACAAAGCTACCGAACATCACAATCACAATTGAAATAGGCACATCTAACCAAATCAGCAAGGCATACAAACAAAGCATGCCCAAGACGGAAAGATTCTCATTGAAGTTTTGTACTGCAATTGAATGCCCGGCCGATAACAACACGTGACCACGGTGTTGTAAAAGAGCATTCATTGGCACCACGAAATAACCGGCCAACCAACCAATGGTTATCAAAAACACATAAGCAATCAAAAGGTAGAGTGGGATCTTGAATAAGCCTAGATCAATCACATAATCAGGCAATAAGTCACGGTTGTAGATGGCCATCACCATTACCAGTGCGCCCATCATCACACCATAAATCAAAACATTCAGAGACTTTTTCAGTGGAATGCGAGAGGCTGCCCAAACAGAACCGCCAGCCACACCGAAAGCCACCACGGCTTGCAAGATGGCACCCTGAGACAAACTCATTCCTAAGGCAGATTCAGCCCATTTGAGAACGATGAACTGCAAGGTTGCGCCAGCGCCCCAAAAAAGTGTTGTGACAGATAAAGAGATTTGACCTAGGCGATCTTTCCAAAGAGTATCAAAGCAGTGCTTGAAGTCTTTGATCAAACGAATTGGATTCTTTCCTTGGTGAGGGTATCTGGCACCGGTGTCAGGAATCTTTAAATTAAAACCAGCTGCAATCAAATAAATGAAAGCAATCACACAAATCGCGGCTTCGGGAGGGGTATCTATGCCGGTATCAAAAATTGGTAGATCAAGCCCCAACAAAGCCAGCGAAACTTTATTGGAGATCAAAGCGCCGCCCAAGACCGTGCCCAAAATAATTGAACCAACCGTCAAGCCTTCAATCCAGCCATTGGCCACAACCAGCTTTTCAGGCGGAAGTAATTCGGTCAAAATACCGTATTTGGCAGGTGAATAAGCTGCCGCACCAAAACCCACGATTGCATAAGCTGCTAAGGGGTGTACAGTGAAGAGCATGGCCATGCAACCAACAATTTTGATGCTGTTGGTCCAGAACATCACATTACCCTTGGGACGTGAGTCAGCAAAGGCGCCAACAAAGGCAGCAAGTAAAACGTAGGAAAGAACGAAGAAAAGTTTTAGAAGCGGAGTCATCCAGTCAGGAGCCTGGAGTTGGTATAACAGCGCAATGGCAGCGATTAAGAGCGCATTGTCAGCGAGCGACGAAAAAAATTGCGCCGCCATAATTGTGTAAAAACCTGGTTTCATTCGTACAATTCAGTTATGAAGTTCCATTAAAGCACGAAAGTGAGATTTTTCTGTCAAGACCGATATATGCCCATATTCACACCGATGCCTTAAGTCACAATCTTGAGCGCATCAGGCAGCTTGTGCCTGGCTCCAAGGTTTGGTCTGTTGTTAAAGCCAACGCCTATGGCCATGGTTTGGAGTCAACTTTAAAAGGCTTGTCTCTCACAGATGGGTTTGCTTTATTAGATTTAGTCGAAGCTAAAACCTTGAGAGAAAAAGGCTGGATGGGGCCTATCTTGTTGTTAGAAGGCTTGTTTGCTCAGGAAGATATCTTTACAGCCACAGACTTGCAATGTGATTGCGTGGTTCATGACTTCAATCAAATTGATTGGCTTGAGGATTTCAGCGAAGCTCGCTCATCTAAGCGCTTACCCAACATTTATTTAAAAATGAACACCGGCATGAACCGTTTAGGTTTTACTCCAACGCAATACCGAGAGGCTTATCACCGTTTGCACTCAGCTGGTTATGAATTAACCCACATGACCCATTTTGCTAATGCTGATTACATCGATAGAACTCCCAGCGTGGATCAACAAGCGGAGCTCTTTAATGAAACGCGAGATGGATTGATAGGAGATACTTCCCTATCTAACTCAGCAGCTATCCTATGGCACCATCACGTCATTTATTCTGATTGGGTGAGGCCTGGCATCATGCTCTTCGGAGCATCCCCATCAGGTCGCTATGAGGACATACAGGAGGCTCAACTGCAGCCTGCCATGTCATTGCATTCCGAAGTGATCGCGATTCAACACCTCAAAGCCGGAGATTCGATTGGTTATGGCTCAAGATATCGCACCGATGTACCAATTCGGATTGCCATCATTGCCTGTGGTTATGCAGATGGTTACCCAAGGCATGCGCCTGATGGTACCCCGGTATGGGTTGCCGGCGCCGAAGGATTGAGCAGCGGCAAGGTTTGTTTGATGACGGGCCAGGTGTCAATGGACATGATCACGGTGGACGTGACAGACATGTCTCATGTTCAAGTGGGTACCAAA
>JBEIOY010000097.1:0-5492 GCA_040377355.1 Burkholderiaceae bacterium
CACCCAAGCTGGCCAACAACTCAGCTTGGTGCTCGGCAGACAATGCGTTCAAAAGATCTTGAATATCACCATCCATCATGGCATCAATCTTATAGAGGGTGAGATTGATGCGGTGGTCGGTGATGCGTCCTTGCGGGAAGTTATAGGTGCGGATGCGATCACTGCGATCACCAGAACCGACCAAGCTCTTGCGAGTTTCAGATTCTTTATCGTGGGCGGCACGACGCTTCGCATCCATGATTCTTGATACAAGGACTTTCATGGCCTGATCTTTGTTGCGGTGTTGACTGCGATCGTCTTGGCATTCCACCACAGTACCGGTTGGGATGTGGGTGATGCGTACCGCAGAGTCTGTTTTGTTGATGTGTTGACCGCCTGCGCCAGAGGCTCTGAATGTATCAATGCGTAAATCAGCAGGATTGATTTCAATGTCACTGATTTCATCCGCTTCAGGCATCACGGCCACTGTGCAAGCTGATGTGTGAATGCGCCCTTGAGTTTCTGTTTGAGGCACACGTTGAACGCGATGACCGCCTGATTCAAATTTGAGTCTTGAAAAAGCACTCTGTCCAACAATGCGCAAAATGACTTCTTTATAACCACCCAAGTCTGACTCTGAAGCGCTCACCACTTCAACTTGCCAACGCTGTCTTTCGGCAAAGCGTGTGTACATTCTGAATAAGTCAGCTGCGAATAAGGCGCTTTCATCCCCACCGGTTCCCGCACGAATTTCCAAAAAGATGTTTTTATCATCATTGGGATCTTTGGGTAATAGCAGGCGTTGTAAATCAGCTTGCATGGTTTCCATGCGCACTTTGGCAGATTTGAGCTCTTCCTCTGCAAAGTCTTTCATTTCAGGATCAGCTTGCATGGCTAAAGCGGCTTGCTCGTCGGCTTCTGCCTGGAGGAATAGTTGAAATTGTTCGACAACAGGAGATATCTCCGCATGCTCTCGATTGAGTTTGCGGTACTGATCCATGTCCTTGGTGATTTCTTCCTGGACTAGCAATGAATTGAGTTCTGCGAGCCTGGCATCTAATTGCTCAAGCTTCGCCTTCATACTTGGTTTCATCTATTGACTGGAGTTATTTGACCGGAATAAACCCGGCAAGATTTTCATGAGTGCGTCACGTTCTTCGCCTTGCGCATGTTGCAAAGCATGTAAAGAGCCGTGTAAAAACTTGTTGGTGAGACCTTGAGCTAGAAGATCTAATACCACTTGTGGGTCTTCACCTTTGGCGAGTAGCTTGCGTGCTCGATCAAGCTCGATTGAGCTCAAGTCTTCGCCGCGTTGGCGCAAGTCTTGAATCAATGGCACGGTGCCTCTGGTTTCTAACCAGTGCATGAAATGCGACACGCGTGTTTCAATGATAGCTTCCGCTTGACCAACTGCAGCTTGACGAGAGTCTGAGCCTGCTTGAACAATGTCACTCAAGTCATCAACCGTGTAGAGATACACGTCGTTTAATTTACCTACGGCAGATTCGATGTCGCGAGGCACCGCTAAGTCAACCATCACCACCGGGCGATGGCGGCGTTGTTTGACGGCACTTTCAACCATGCCCAAACCAATGATCGGTAAGGTGCTGGCAGTGCACGAAACAACAATATCAAAATCATGCAATCTTGAAGGTAGATCGGACAGGCACAAAGATTCTGTTGCTAAGCCTTGTTCAGATAATTGATCAGCCAGCTCTTGGCCGCGCTCCAGAGTTCGATTGGCCACAGCCATTAATTTGGGTTTGCGCGCAGCAAAATGTGTGGCGCACAAATTGATCATTTCGCCAGCACCGATGAATAAAACTTTTTGATCAGAAACGCTTTCAAAAATTCTTTCAGATAGTCGTACCGCAGCAGCTGCCATGGAAATGGAGTGGACTCCGATTTCAGTGGTGCCACGAACCTCTTTGGCCACCTGAAAAGTTTTTTGAAAAAGTTGATTAAGATAAGTACCCAAAGAGCCGGCTTCATCAGCAGAGCGCACCGCATCTTTTAACTGACCCAGAATTTGGGTTTCGCCTACCACCATCGAATCTAAACCGCAGGCCACTCTGAAGGCATGACGCACGGCCAGCGATTGGGGCAGGACATAAACGTGGGGCATTAACTCTTGGTGATCGATGCCTCGAGATTTAGCTAACCACTCAAACGCAGTTTTTTTCAGTAAAGAGGATTGCTCTGGTGTTTGTTCATCATTGGCGGCACAGTAAAGTTCTGTGCGATTGCAAGTCGATAAGATCGTCGCTTCTGGCAAGGATGTTTCAGATACACTTGCCAAATGATTTTTCAGGTGATGCAAGGCAGGCTGAATCATCTCAGGAGTAAACGCTACCTGTTCACGCACCTGAATCGGTGCGGTGTGATGATTAATGCCCAATGTCAAAATTTGCATAGTGAAATTATAAGTTTTTCATGGAGTTAGGATGAGTTTTCTAGCATTTTTAATATTTGGCGGCTCCGTGGGCTTGATTACTGCCTATCTTTACCCCAAAAACCGACTAAAACTCAAAGATTTGCTGCTTTATTGGGCTGCTGGCGTGGTGATCAGCTTTTTAGCCTCTTTTTTTGGTCAAACCTTGGGATTTTTTAGTTCTGGTCAAATTTTGGAGTGGTTAGGAGCTATTTTTGTGACTATCGTGCTGGTTGCTTCTTTGAGGGCTTTGGCAAAAAATTGATTTTCCGACGCCTTGGTCTTTTAATTAAGACCAAGCAATGGCAATTTCACCCTGTTTTTCAAGGAGCTCATTGACTTGTTTAAAGTGACGGCAACTGCCCGCATCCCCCTTGAGTAAAAATGGCTCAGCAGTTCGATACACACTCAGCCCTGAGGGATGAGAGGCTGTCAGAATGTTGGGGCTTTTCATGGGGTTGGTGGAATGATTTGCTTGCTCAATCAAAACTTTTTTCTTCTGAGCATGAGAGCCCCACAGCAACCATATCAATGCAGGCTTTTTGAGTGCTAAGCGATACAGCAAGCAATCTGTTAACTCTTGCCAACCCAAGTGAGCATGCGACCCAGCAATCTCAAGTTGAACAGTCAGACTGGCGTTAAGAAGTAATACGCCTTGTTTGGCCCAGTGGCTGAGATCGCCATGCGGTAATCCTGAATAACCATCTAGAACAATCGCTTTATTGATGTTTCTGAGTGAACTTGGAAAGCTGCGCCTTCCTGGTTTGATAGCCGCGGGAATTGAAAAAGCCAAACCTTGCGCTAGTCCAGGTGTTTGATAGGGGTCTTGACCTAAAAGAACCACCTTCACTTGTTCAACCGATGTTTCTCTTAAAGACCTAAAAATATTTTCGGGGGCGGGTTGAATCAACTCGTCAAATTTTTCATAAGCAGTAGAAACATTTTTTTCGAGTTGTAAAAATTGACCAGCATCTAATTCTTCAGAAATCAAAGCCGCCCAATCAGGGGGCATCAATGCTCGAATGGAAAAGGAGGGATTAATCAATTAATTAAAAAATAAATCAAAGTCTAATGAACTAAGCCACAGTTAAAGAAAATTGCTGAGGTTGTTGGCTTAACATTTCTTTTGAAGAGCTTGATAGGTTCGCGGTGAATGCTGTTTCGTGGCGGAAGGCCATGATCTTCACATTTTTACCATGGGCTATTTCAAGCATGAGCTGAGTTAACAGCTCATCAATTCTAGAGGGTGTCACGCGCTCTTGTTGAATGCTCGCTAGATAGTCACCCGCCGACAAACCTGCTTTTTGGGCCAGACCACCATCGAGCACATGGGTTAATTTTACCCAGCCATTGTTAACCGTTGTTCTGATGCCTAATAATTGTTTCGCACTCTCAGGATTGTCAGAGGGCTTCTTGATTTTTGAGGCCACTTTGATTTTTGCTGATGATAATAGTTTCATCAACGGTAAATCTTTGGTACCTTCAATGTAATCGGATTTGAATGATTGCCAAGTGGTTTGAAACGAGGGCCCAATGATGAATGCAATAGCGCTATCAAAATCATTTTCCGCCATCCCTTCTTGCGTTAATTGATGCATTTGCCAAAGATGTCTGATCACATCATCCAGAGACTGTTGGTTGCGTGTGCGCTGTCTGATCATGAGATCAAGTGCCAAGGCAATCAATGAACCTTTTGTGTAATAGCTGACCACTGCGTTGGGCGTGTTTTCATCCATTTGATAGTACTTGGTCCATGCATCAAAGGAGCTATCTGCCACACTTTGTTTCTGGCGACCGGGTTGGCGCAAAACCATGTTCCAAGTTTTCTCCAGTCGTTTAAGGTAAGCAGCCAAATCAATTCTTTTGCTTCTAAAGAGTTGGAGGTCATCGTAGTAACTGGTGAAGCCTTCAAACAGCCAAAGTAGGCTGGTGTGATTTCTTTGGTCGAGGGTATAGGGAATAAATGCTTTGGGTTTGATGCGCTTGATCATCCACGCATGAAAATACTCATGGCTGCACAGCCCTAAGAAATCTTGGTAAGCATCATGTTTATTTAAGTTTTGATGGGGATAGGGAAGATCATCCCTTTTGCATAAAAGGGCTGTGCTGTCACGATGCTCTAGGCCGCCATAACCTTCACCCACCGCATTGACGATAAATGAGTACTGTTGAAACGGTGCTCGATGAGATGCTGGCTCAAAAAATTGTATATGTGCATCACAGATGGCTTTTAAATCTTTGGCCAATTGTTGAATATCCACTTCTTTGATCGCACCTTGAATCACCATGCGGTGTGGTGTGCCACAAGACTGCCAGGTGATTGTTTGAAACTCTCCAATTGCCAGCGGATGATCAATCAGAAAATCATAGGATTCGGCTTGGTAGATACCAAAGCCTGACGGATCTGTTTTTTTCGCGGGCAGTGTTGTTTCAATTCGCCAAGCCCTTGTATTTGAGAAATGTTGAGAAGGTTTCAATATTTCAAGTTCATGCACTTCATCAGCATGATCGAGCACTTGTAAACATAAGCTGCTTGGATTAAAAAAGGCACGAGTTGAATCGATATACGCTGCTCTGACCGAGGTATCAAATCCATACACTTGATAATTTAATGTGACATCATGATTTGAAGGTGGCACGAACCAAGTGTTGCTATCAATTTTTTCTAATGAGATGTTTTTCTTGGTTGCTATAGATTTGGCGCTGATTGTTTCTATGTGTTTAGAAAAATCACGCAGCATGTAGCTGCCTGGTATCCATGCGGGAAGTTGAACTTGTGCACCCCAACCTTTGAGAATGCGAGCGGGGATATTGAGGGTGACCTCAAAGCGGTGACCATGAAGATCTTTTAGCTCAACTGAATAACGAATCCGCCCCATCTTATTTTAATTTCTTCTCTATTTGTGCCAAAGGAACAGCGCCAGCAATGCGTGAACCATCTACAAAGAACATGGCTGGAGTTCCAGCAACACCTAATTTCTTGGCCAATGATGTATTGCGATCCAGTGGTGTTCCGCAGTCACCTGGACCAGTTGGCGTTTGGTTCTCAAGCATCCATGCATTCCATGCTTTATTTCGATCC
>JBEIOY010000168.1:0-2945 GCA_040377355.1 Burkholderiaceae bacterium
AGCTCATTGCAAAACAATGAGCAAGAAATTTGGTTGCCACTTTGATACCAAAAACGTCAAACTCAATAAACAATCCAATATTGAATCTCAAGCCAGAAATTTGCGCTATGAGGCGTTAACTCAAATGTGCCAAGCGCACAAGATTCAAGACTTGCTGCTTGCCCACCATTTAGATGACCAAGCAGAAACAGTCTTGATTCAGTTGATGCGCGGCGCAGGCTTGCCAGGGCTTTCAGCCATGCCGCAAGTCAAGTCAAAAGACCTGATTCACTTGTGGCGTCCGTTTTTAAATATGCGACGCAAAGAGTTAGAGATCTATGCCAAAGAACATCAACTGACATGGATTGAAGACCCCAGCAATCAAGATGAATCCTATCGTCGCAATGCCATCAGAAAATCAATCTTGCCAAATTTGGAGAAATTCCAAAAGGGCGCCATTGAAAATTTATCCAGAAGCGCCAAACATTTGGGTGAAGCTCAAGAGCTCTTGAACCAACTGGCAGACATTGATTTGGGATTGATTGAAGTCAAAGAAGGTCTTTCAAAAACCAATCTCATCAGACTTTATAAAACCAGTCAGGCTAGAGCCACCAATGCACTCAGACGATGGTTATCTAAAAACGGCTTGGCTTACCCAAGTGAAGAGAGATTAACTGCTTGGTGGTCTGAGCTGACGCAAGCAAGATTAGATACTCAGTTGCAATGGGACCATGATCAACAAGTGATTCGCTTATGGCGTGGCCATCTCACGATCAATCAAGGCTCTAGCAGCACAGAAGTGATTGGGGAGTGGGTCTTTAAGAAAATTGCAGCCAACAGTAAAAAGCCTGGCATCGCCAAAGATCGTTTTGAAAGAGCCAAACAAAAAGGCCTGATCAACACCATGGTAAGAGAGGGCGGCGAAAAATTCAAAGTCGATTTAAAAAGGCCCAGAAAAAGTCTAAAAAATCTTTACCAAGAAGCTGCCATTCCACCATGGCAACGTGATGCACCACTGCTGTACATCGGTGAAGAGTTGGTGGCTGTCGCCGGTATTGGCATCAGCGCAGACTGGCAGACCACCGAAGGGCCTAGATTCAGTCTGGAGTGGCAGGCGGCTTAGATGCTTGCCAGCATCTCAAATGTTTGAGGATATTTAGAAACTAATTTGATGATGAGAGCAGCTTGAGCATTTGGTTTAGCTCGACCTTGCTCCCAGTTTTCAACTGTTCTTGGATTGGTGCGAATGAAGTTAGCAAAGACTGGTCTTGAGAGACCCAGTTTTTCGCGAAGGGTGGTGAGCTCATCAACTGTCACCATTGGCGAAGGTTTGATGGTCACCTTATATTTTTTAAGCGTTAACTTTCCCGTCCTCTCTTTTTTGAGGGCATTCACTCCTTCAGTTAGCTCTGAAAACAAATCACGTTTTTTCATGTTTACTTCTTTCAAATGGCACGCACGCAATATTCAATAAAAATTGCTATTTAATTGTGGT
Organism: Burkholderiaceae bacterium; assembly: GCA_040377355.1. GTDB lineage: Bacteria > Pseudomonadota > Gammaproteobacteria > Burkholderiales > Burkholderiaceae > Polynucleobacter. Next base: position 1,475 of record JBEIOY010000168.1, read on the forward strand.
TAGATGCGTTTAAAATTATACGTAACTTGCGTATAAATACTTAGCTTATATTCCTTTGAGGATTTAAGATTTGTTCTAGTTGAATTGACTCGAGCTTTAGTTCTGCCGAAATTCTCATAAAACCCGGCCTAAACGTGTAAAATTACATTTTTGCTACTTAACGCACCCCCGTGGTGCGATTTTTACGATTTAACTCATGGCTCTAATAGTTCATAAATATGGTGGCACGTCGATGGGCTCCGTTGAGCGCATTCAAAACGTGGCCAAACGAGTTGCCAAATGGATGAAGGCAGGCCATCAAGTGGTCGTCGTTCCTTCAGCCATGTCTGGTGAAACGAATCGCCTTTTGGGTTTGGCTAAAGAGATTAGTCCAAATCCAGATCCACGAGAGTTAGACCAAATTGCCTCTACGGGTGAGCAAGTCAGTTCTGGTTTGTTGGCTTTGGCACTTCAAGCTCAAGGTGTGGGTGCGGTGAGTTATGCAGGTTGGCAAGTTGTGATTAAAACTGACTCCTCTTACACCAAAGCTCGTATTCAGGGTATCGATGCCGATAAAGTTTTAGGTGACCTCAATGCTGGTAAAGCAGTGGTGATCACTGGTTTCCAAGGGGTGGATGAAGTAGGTAACATCACAACCTTGGGTCGTGGCGGTTCTGATACTTCTGCTGTGGCTGTGGCGGCTGCTTTGAATGCTGATGAATGTTTGATTTACACCGATGTGGATGGTGTTTACACCACTGATCCACGCGTGTGTGAAGATGCAAGACGCTTAGACAAAATCACTTTTGAAGAAATGCTAGAAATGGCCAGCTTAGGCTCAAAAGTTTTGCAGATTCGTTCAGTAGAATTTGCTGGTAAATACCGCGTTAAAACACGTGTACTCTCATCATTAACCGATCCATTGATGTCGCTTGAGCAAGAAATGAACTCAGGCACTTTGATTACTTTCGAGGAAGAAGAAACCATGGAAGCTGCTGTTATTTCGGGTATTGCTTTCGCCCGTGACGAAGCAAAAATCACCGTATTAGGTGTGCCTGATAAACCAGGTATCGCATATCAAATTTTGGGCCCGATTGCGGATGCCATTATTGACGTGGACATGATCATTCAAAACCAATCTGTGGATGGTAAGACTGACTTCACATTCACAGTGCCACGCGCAGATTATCAAAAAGCTCTTGATCTATTGAAGAGCAAAGTTCAAACACACATTCAGGCCAAAGAAATTTTGGGCGATCCAAAAGTATCTAAGGTATCTGTGGTGGGTGTTGGCATGCGTTCACATGTTGGCATTGCCAGCAAAATGTTCCGCACTCTGTCAGAAGAGGGCATCAACATTCAGATGATTTCTACCAGTGAAATCAAGATTTCTGTCTTGATTGACGAGAAATACATGGAATTAGCAGTACGTGCTTTGCATAAAGCATTCGAGTTAGACCAAAAGTAATTTAAAATCATCGTCTTCACTGAT
>JBEIOY010000158.1:0-3167 GCA_040377355.1 Burkholderiaceae bacterium
ACTTCGACCATGCCTTTTTTCTCTAGAACGCCACCTTCAGCAATTGGGCGTGTCACAAATGGAATATCTTCAACACTGGCTGGTGGGTAGAGCAAACCGTTACTAGGTACTGATAATCCTGTGGCATTGGCCACAGCCGTACTTTCAATCGATGGCTTTGAACCATCCAGAAAGCTATTGAACATTTTTGGGTTCAGGCCGCCACGAGTGGCTTGTTCAGGTGTTAAACCATAATTGCCCCAAACAGTCTCAGGGGTGGATTCTGAAAAATGCGGTAACCATTTGTGTCCTCGACCAGCAGCCACCACCGGGAAGCCGCAAGTTCTGGCCCAATCGACCAAGTCACAGATCAGCGCGGGTTGATCACCAAATGCCAATGAATACACAACACCAGCTTCTTGAGCTTTTTGAGCCAACAAAGGTCCGCAAAATGCATCAGCTTCAACGGTCACGTTCACGACGTGCTTACCGTTGGCAAACGCTAATAGGCAATGATCAACCGCAGCAATCGGATGGCCTGTGCACTCCACAATCACATCAATGGCTGGGTGAGACACCAGGGCTTGCCAGTCTTCAGAAATATGAGTTTGACCAGTCTTGATCGCATCATCTAAAGACTTGGCATTGGATTGCTCATCCTTCCAGCCCACACGTTCAAGATTCTTCTTAACACCTGCAGGAGACAAATCTGCAATACCCACCAATTGAACACCAGGGGTTGTGGGTATTTGAGATAAATACATCGAGCCAAATTTACCCGCACCAATTAAACCCACCTTGATGCTCTGATGGTTAGCAGCTAATTGTTGTAATTGTCGATGTAAGCTCATAAGAGTTCTCTTTCAAATAAAACAAACAAAAAAGCCATCTTATTTTAAAAAGATGGCTTTGTGTTTAGGATAATGGGGCTTTAGCTAAATGACTAAACAACTCAAAGCTTATTGAATTTTTGCCTTGGCTTTTAGGCTTTTGAGCATCTCATCAAATTTGGTGCGTTGCCAGTTTTGATCTTGACTCATCATCTGAATTAATTGAGGCTTAAGTTCAGCCAAATCAGGAACTTTGGCTTGGCGCATATCATCCACACGAATCACATGAAAACCAAACTGTGACTTCACTGGTTTATCAGTTATCTGACCTTTTTGTAAGGCCACCATCACTTTAGAAAATTCTGGGACCAAGGCTTGCGGTGTCATCCAGTCCAAATCACCGCCATTAACAGCAGAACCTGGGTCCTTAGAATTTGCTTTTGCTAAATCTTCAAACTTTTCACCAGCCTTGATTTTGACAATCAAAGCTTTGGCTTCAGCTTCTTTTTCAACCAAGATATGGCGAACTTTGTATTCGGTTCCTTCAAATTGCGTCTTGATCTGCTCATAAGAAGCCTTCAGTTCTGCTTCGGACACGCCATCACGTGCGATGTAATCTTCAAATACGACACCCACCAAGATATTCAGGCGAGCTTGCTCGAGTTGCTCTTGAATGTTGTCATTACTTAACAAGCCACGTTTGATGGCCTCTTGATTGATCAGCTCACGGGTGATCAACATATCGCGAGCACGCTCACGCAACTCAGGATTGGCGCCTTGACCAGAATTAGCAACTAATTTGTCTAATTTTGCTTTTGGGATAGCTTTACCGTTCACAACAGCTGCATTTTGTGCCAAAGCGGTGGTGCTCAATGCGCCTGTAAAGACCATGGTAGCAGCCATTGAGAGAGCCAAAGTAGGGAGTAATTTCTTCATGATGTTTTAGATATTTTGAATAAGTTAATAAAGCCAATAAATAATTGATTAAAACTGCAGAACCGCTGAATAACTACTGAATCACAATCGCTAAAGCATGGATTTCATGGGGCATCCAAGTCGATAGAGCATCATACACGAGACGATGTTGCTGTACCCTAGATAAACCATTAAAGGCAGTGGACTTGATGAAGATACGGTAATGTCCTGCGCCGCCCTGGGCACCGGCATGACCTGCATGCAAATGACTTTCATCATCAATCGTTAATGACTCAATTGGCAAGGCATGTTTTAAGGCCAGCTCGTATTTCTCAATACGGTTACTAGAGATGGAGGTGGGGGCACTCATGGTTCAAGCCTCCTCTTGATCAATGAACTTATTTAGCCAAAAACCTTGGGCCACTACAAAAGCAAACAAAAGGCCCATGCCACCAAATAACTTAAAGTTCACCCAAGTGTCTTCATCAAATTGATAAGCCACATATAAGTTCAGTACACCCATGAACAAAAAGAACAAACTCCAAGCCACATTCAATTGAGGCCAAAGTTGCTGTTCAGCCTCTGGCTTGAAACGAATTTGTTTGCCCATGGCCATCTGAATCAGATTCTTGTTCCAGAAAGTGACGCTGGCCCAGAGACCTACAGCAAACAACCAATACAAAATGGTTGGCTTCCACTGAATAAACGTCTTGTCTTGCAAACCGATGGTTAAACCACCAAACACCACGATCAGACCCAAACTGGCCCATTGCATGGTTTCAACCTTACGGTATTTCAGACCCATCCAGCCAATTTGAGCAATCGTGGCAATGATGGCCACGGCAGTCGCCACATAAATATCGGCCATCTTGAAGGCCACGAAAAACAAAATAACCGGCAGTAAATCAAATAAAAATTTCATAAATTTCTTTTTTTAATCATTAATTCTAGGAATTGTTTATAGAGATGCAACTTGATCAGAAAATTTTTGATCAAGCCTCACCTTTGAATTTTAACGAAGCTGAGTTGATGCAGTACCTTAATCCTGTGGGCGCTGGACCATCTTCAAACACGTGACCCAAATGAGCATCACAATTCTTGCAGCGAACTTCTGTGCGGATCATGCCATGCGCCATGTCCTTGTGTTCCGCAATAACATCAGCCTCTAAAGGCTGAAAGTAACTAGGCCAGCCACAACCAGCATCAAACTTGGTATCAGAGGCAAACAAAGGCGTACCACAGCACACACAGTCATATTTTCCAGCTTCCCAATGATCCCAGTAACGCCCGCTGAAGGGGTGCTCTGTGGCTGCTTGGCGTGTGACCCGGTACTCAATATCACTCAAGGTGGCTTGGTATTCTTGATCGGTTTTCTTCATAGGCTCATTGTACGAGTGATGGTGTGAATTTTTTCTTAGGTAATTGATTAAATGGGGGCTTAAG
>JBEIOY010000063.1:0-7526 GCA_040377355.1 Burkholderiaceae bacterium
TCTGATGCTGGTGGTTCTAAAGGCTTCCCTAATTTGGCAGACACTGATTGGTTGTATGGTGGCGACACTCAAGACATCAAACAAACATTGATTGGTGGTCGTGCCGGTGTGATGCCTGCCTTTGCTCATTTAGAAAGTACTCAAGTTTCAGATGTGGCTAACTACGTGCGTAACTTATCTGGTTTGGCTGCTGATCAAATCAAAGTGGGTCGTGGCTCTGAAGTTTACAAGGCCAATTGCGCAGCTTGTCATGGTGTTGAAGGTAAGGGCATGGCTGCCATGGGTGCGCCTAACTTGACCGATAAAGTTTGGTTATATGGTGGCTCTGAAGCAACGATTGTTGAAACAGTTTTAAAAGGGCGTAACGGCATGATGCCAGCGCACGAAACTATTTTGACACCAGAAAAAATTCATTTATTAACAGCTTACGTTTGGGGTTTATCAAACGTTAAAGAAAAAGTCAGCAAATAATGTCCAATGACTTTCTAGCAGACGAGAATGGCTCACAGAACACGGTTGAGCTTTCTCTTTATGAAGTAAGACGCAAAATTTACCCCCGCTCTGTGAGTGGGGTTTTTGCCAAGTGGCGCTTGATATTAGTTCTTGCGACACAAATATTGTTTTATGGCTTACCTTGGGTCCAATGGAACGATCGTCAAGCAGTTCTCTTTGATTTGGTATCCCGTAAGTTCTATATCTTCGGTTTGGTTCTTTGGCCGCAAGACATTATTTATCTAACTCTTTTGCTGATACTTTCAGCTTTAGCGCTATTCTTATTTACGGCTGTTGCCGGTCGCTTGTTCTGTGGATACGCATGTCCACAAACTGTTTATACAGAAATATTCATGTGGATCGAGCGCAAGATTGAAGGCGATCGTTTTGCCCGCATTCGTTTGGATGGAGAAGAGTGGCCTTGGGGTTTCCGTAAATGGCGCATCAAAATCAGCAAGCATGCTTTATGGATTTTGATTGCACTGTGGACCGGCTTCACGTTTGTTGGCTATTTCACACCGATCAAGGTATTGAGTGCTGAGCTAATCGCATTCACATTAGGACCTTGGCAAGCATTCTGGTTGCTCTTTTATGGCTTTGCCACTTGGGGCAATGCTGGCTTCATGCGTGAGCAAGTATGTAAGTACATGTGCCCGTATGCGCGTTTTCAAAGCGTGATGGTGGATAAAGACACATTTGTTGTTACCTATGACAAAACTCGTGGCGATCCACGAGGTAGTCGTTCAAAAGCGGCTAACCATAAAGAACTCGGTTTGGGTGATTGCGTGGATTGCAGTATCTGTGTTCAAGTATGTCCAACAGGCATTGATATTCGTGATGGCTTGCAATACATGTGCATTGGTTGTGGTGCTTGTATTGATGCCTGCGACCAAGTGATGGACAAGGTTGGTTACGACAAAGGTTTGATCCGATACACATCTGAACGCGCCATGCTTGAGCACATGGATAACAAGAAAGCTCGGCATTATATTTTCAGGCCACGCGTCTTGATTTATATCGGGATCATGTCTGTTTTGTTAATAGCGTTTGCTAGCTCAGTTTTCTTGCGCAATCCTCTGAGGGTTGATGTAATGCGCGACCGAGGTGCATTAGCGCGCGAAGTTGAAGGCACCAAGATAGAGAACGTTTATCGCTTGCAAATCATGAACTCTTCAGAAAACCCAATGAGAGTCAGCATTGTTGCCACCGGTTTACCAGGTATGCAAATTTTGAGTTCTCAGGGCAAAGAAATCACTGAGCTTGTGGTTAACCCATCAAGCAATCTATTGATACCAGTGAAAGTCAGAGTGGCGATTGATGATGTCAAAACCGGCACACATCCAATTAGTTTTGATATTGAAGCCACTGAGAGAGGGCCTAATGCCTCTGGAACTTTAAGAGTTCGTGATGAGAAGTCTAGTTTTATTGTGCCAAGATAAGAGTAATATTTGAAGCTAAAAGCCGGAGTAAGAAAAGGAGACTTTATGTCAAAAGAACAAGATACAAAACCATGGTGGAAGCAACTGTGGCCTTGGTTGATCATCAGTGGGCCAGCCATTGGTGCAATTGGTGCAGCTATCACCATCTGGTTTGCCTTCACTCAAGATGTTGATCAGACGATCCGCGAAGGAGTTGTTAAGCAAGGTTTAAAAATAGAGCAGGTGATCAAGTGAAGTATCGTTTGTGGATGTGGATCTTGTGGCCATCTTTCTTAGTGGGCGGTATTGCTGAGGGAATATTTTTCACCTTGGTGCAGCCTGAAGATTTGGTTTTTCTAGATCAGCCAATTCATGCATCTAAAGAGGCAATCTACACAGTTGGATTTTTTGCTTTTTGGTTCTTGTGCGCCCTATCAAGTGCACTCACGATTTATATTTTGCCTGGATCGGTGCGCGATCTGAATGATAAAAATGACGGAGGTTGGCTTTAAGAGAAGTGCAACCATTCACTTATATTAAATAAAAAAGCAGCTCATTAGGCTGCTTTTTTATTTAACTGATAGTTATGATGAAATTAAGCATGAGATGCGCAATTGATGGCTCTTGATTTGCCAGCTAACTCTAGTAGGCCATCCATATCAATTAACTTGAGGTGGCGTTGCTTGATTTGAATCAGACCTGATTCAGTGAAGCGTGAGAATAAACGACTGACCGTCTCCAACTGAATGCCCAAGTAGCTGCCAATTTCTTCACGACTCATGCGCAAATGATATTCGCTGGGCGAATAACCTCTGGCTGCAAGACGGTCTGAGAAATTCAATAAGAAGCTGGCTAAACGTTCTTCAGCTCGCAGGCTTCCCAAAGAAAGTAGGTGGCGTTGATCTTGAGTTAATTCTTTACTCAAGATGCGGTGAAATTGATGTTGTAAGGATGGAATTTGTCTCGCTAAGGTTTCAAATTCGTTGAATTTAACAACGCATGCCTCACTATCTTCTAGGGCGACCGCATTTGATTGGTATTGATTATTGCCAATACCATCTAAGCCTAGCATTTCGCCTGGAAGATGAAAGCCTGTAATCTGCTCACGACCATCTGGAAGGGCATACTCAGTTTTAAGGGTGCCGAACTTGATGCCATATACAGCCGTCAAGGTGTCGCCTTGACGGTACAGGGAATCACCCTTTTTTAAGCGGACTCGTTCGTTGACCAAAGAGTCAATTTTGCTGATATCTTCAGAGTTGAGACCAACCGGCAAACAAAACTGCCCCAAAACGCAAGTTGAGCATTTGTTAGCGGAAGTAGAGTTATCGATTCGATTCATGTTTTTTTGCTTTATATCAATGCAGTTGCAAAGAACTCATTGGTACTATTCTATTCCTTTGCACTTAACAATACCACTTAGGAATTATCGATAAGTATGGTCACATCTTCGTTATTTCTGACGATATTTATAGGGGCCTTGGTCAGCGGTTGGCACTGCGCTCTCATGTGCGGTGGGATTGCTGCCGGCTTAGAACAAGCCAAGCAAAACTCATCTTCTGGGCAAGACACCACCGCTTTACGTTTTATTTCTAGGAAAAAACTGGCTTTTGAGCAGTTTTTGACCCATTTGGGCAGAATTTCAACTTATGTTCTATTGGGTATTTTGGCTGGAACTTTGGGTTTCCCACTCTGGCAACAGGGCTGGCTCCCAGTTCAAAGAATCTTATTTGGTATGGCTGCGCTGATTTTTTTGTTTCAGGGCTACCTAGTTTTAAATAAAAATAAAACTAAAGCCTCTTCATGGGAGGTTTGGCTCAATACCAAAACTGCTGCGTTATGGTCAAAACTATCAAAATCACTTCATCAACCTGGTCGCAAGCCCCACTTTTTAGTTGGCTTGGTATGGGGTTTGGTTCCCTGTGGTTTGATTTACAGCATCTTGCCCTTGGCCTTTTTGTCTGGAGATGGGGTCTCGGGAGGTTTGCTGATGCTGGCCTTTGGATTGGGAACATTACCCAATCTTTTATTGATCTCGGGCTTTTCTGCGCGCTTAGCAGCATGGGGCCATCAAGCATGGACGCGCTATGTGGCTGCAGGCTTGATGATATTCACGGGCTTATTTGGTCTTTATAGGGCATTCACCTTGCCTGATGCTCTTCTCAAAGGTGGTTTTTGCATTGGCTGAAGTTTGAATTACAATAGCGACCTAGTTGGTTAAATAATAAAGATGAGATTTCTGGTATCTATTGGCCAGACATCCTTAACCCAAATATAAACAGATTCCCTTTTTAAATTTATGACTCCTGAACAGCTCAAGCTGGTGCTTGAAACTGCACTTTTATGTGCAGATGAACCCATGACAATGAACGACTTACGTCGTTTGTTCTTAGAAGAACTTTCTGCAGGAGAGCTGAATGTGGCTTTGTCTCAAATTCAGGAAGATTGGACTGATAAGGGTATGGAGCTTTTAGAGCTTGCGACTGGCTGGCGCTTTCAGAGTCGTTTAACCATGCGTGAGTATTTGGATCGATTGACGCCTGAGAAGCCGCCTAAATATTCAAGAGCCGTGATGGAAACTTTGGCCATCATCGCTTATCGTCAACCGGTGACCAGGGGCGAGATTGAAGAGATTCGCGGCGTGGCGGTGAGTTCTAATGTGGTGAAGCAGTTAGAGGATCGCGGTTGGATTGAAGTGGTGGGGCATAAAGAAACAGTTGGACGCCCTGGTTTATTTGCTACAACGCGCCAATTTTTAAATGATTTAAGTTTGACCACTTTGCAAGAATTACCCATGCTCGATGACGCCTCAGCTCAAGCTGAATCTGTGGCTCAGCGAGTGATGGAGTTTGAAGGTGCTCCTGATGTGACTGATGTGGCTGACACATCAAGTGATCAAGTATCAACATCAACTCCAGCAATCGATGCACCAAACAATAACGAAAAAACTAATGACTAGTCCTGAATTTGAATCTGAACAGCCCGCCAAGGTGGATGGGCAAGAGGCTGGTGAAAATAGCGAGACTCGACCAAAAAGAAGTGGACGCAGCCCCTACAACAAAGGTCGAGGCAGACGCCCGCGTGACGAAAATACACCTGCTGGTGAGCAGCCAGTAGGAGAAAATCAAGTAGCTGAAGCAGGTGCTGGTGAGACACCTTTAGCTGAAGGCGAGTCTGCAACAAGACCTCCTCGGGGGCCGCGCCATCCAAGAGGTGATCGTGGCGATAAATTTGCCAGGGGTCCGAGAAACAAAGGTGGTAACGGTGATAGGGGTGATAGAGCAAACCACCCGTCACGCCATCAAGAACCTAAAGTCAGTCCAGTCAGCGAAGAAAGCCAAGCTTTATTTGCATCTGTGGTTTCTGGTGAGTTTGATGCAACTTTGGACACTCCTGAAGTTGAAGCTGAAGTAACTCACGACATGGTTGCGCAGACATTGGCTGAATTAGAGACTGAGTCACATTCATCTGAATCAGAAACAAAAGAATCACAAGCTGAAGAAGACTTGATGCCAGGCTTGCATTTTTCTAGTGTGGACGAACTACCACTAAGTTTGCGCGATGAAGTGTGGTCTGATCTTGATGATGTTGATGAAGAAGGGTTTGACGAAGACACTGTTAAGTTGCACAAGGTTCTTGCTGATGCCGGTATGGGCTCTCGACGTGACATGGAAGATTTGATTATTCAGGGTCGTGTGTCTGTGAACAGCATGCCAGCACATATTGGTCAACGTGTTGGACCAACGGATCAAGTCAAAATCAATGGCAAGATGGTTCATCGCAAGATTCAAACAAAACCACCGCGCGTGATTCTTTATCACAAACCAGCTGGTGAAATTGTTAGTCAATCGGATCCTGAAGGTCGCCCAACTGTATTTGATCGCTTGCCAAAAGCCAAGCAAGGTCGTTGGATTGCAGTGGGTCGTTTGGACTTCAATACCGAAGGTTTGTTGTTGTTCACAACATCTGGTGAGTTAGCTAATCGCTTGATGCACCCACGCTATGGCGTTGAGCGTGAGTACGCCGCGCGTATTTTGGGCGATTTAGAGCCAGAGCAAGAAAAACTCTTAAAAACCGGTATTAATTTAGATGACGGCGTTGCTAAATTCTTGCGTTTGACCAGTGGCGGCGGAGAAGGAGCTAACCGTTGGTATCACGTGGCTTTGACAGAGGGTCGTAACCGTGAAGTTCGCCGTATGTTTGAGACGGTTGGCCACATTGTGTCTCGTCTGATTCGAACTCGTTATGGTTTATTTGTTTTACCGCCAAGATTGCGTCGTGGTCGCTGGGAAGAGGTTCCTTCAGATCAAATCGTGCAACTCATGAAAATGGCTGATTTGAAAGTGCCTCAAGGCATGGGTGAGAAATCACGCCGCGATCCACGTGAGGGCGGTAACCGTGCTCCACGTGAACACAGCGGGGGTCAACCTGATCCAATGCAAACTTCAGTTTCGTACTGGGGTTCTAAGGACGCATTAAGACAGGCATCCAACACCAATCGCTTTGCTCAAGGTCATGCGGATGATCGTGGTGGCAGATATAAGGGCAGTAACAATGGTGGCGGAAGAGGTAAACCGGGTCAAGGTAGCAAGCCTGGCCAAGGAAAACCAGGTCAAGGCGGTCGTTCGGGAGGTTTTGGACAGCGCCGCGATGAGGACAGTCAAGCTGGTGTGCACCACGGTAGTGCATTTGGTGGTGGAGCTGATAAATCTCGTTCTGGTCAAAAATACGGTAAAAAAGGCCCGAGCCAGGGCGGTTCTCGCTCAGGTCAGGTCCAAAATCGCTCTCCAGGTGGCAAACCTGGGGGTAAATTTGGTAAAAAATTCTCAAAACCCAGTTAAATTGTAAGAAAAGCTAGGGGATATCCCTTGGCAGTGCAGGCTAGTTCTTATATAATTCAACTGTTTAGTAGTTCCGGCTAAAGTTGCGTTCAACGTAGGTCGGGCATGTTCTTTTTGTTTAGGAATATGGGCTATATGCCCATTTTTTTTTGGTGAAAGAAAACGTAATAGTCGATGGCAAATGAACAAGTTTTGATTGCTGATGCTCTCAGGAGCCTAGGTTACCTACTCGTCGATATCGAGCGAGAGGGCCGAGGTTTGTTGCGTGTCACGATCGAAAACGTTGATTATGAGCGTTCAATCGATATTACTGATTGTGAAAAAGTGAGTCGTCATCTCAATTACAGCTTGCCTGTAGATAACGTTAACTATGAGCGATTAGAGGTTTCTTCACCAGGCTTGGATCGACCTGTAAAGACAGTTGCTGACCATATTCGATTTATGGGTTTGGAAGCAAATATCAAATTACGCGTTGCACATGCTGGCCGAAAGAATTATGTAGGTGTTTTGCAGGGCTTGATCAGTGGTGACGCTGATTCTATTGATGCCAAGTTGGGTCTGTTAATTAAAAATACAGATGGCAGCGAAGCAATGTTTGAATTTACTCTGGCCGAGGTTGAAAAAACTCGGTTGGTTCCCGTAGTTGATTTCAAAGGAAGAAAATCATGAGTCGTGAAGTCCTCATGCTAGCTGACGCTTTAGCACGCGAGAAAAACGTTGAACGAGATATCGTATTCGAAGCACTTGAGATGGCCTTGGCCTCTGCAAGTAAGAA
>JBEIOY010000197.1:0-2382 GCA_040377355.1 Burkholderiaceae bacterium
CAAAATCTTCATGGGTCCTGAGCGCAAGTCTGCAGTGATGCGTGAAGAAGAGCGTCGTAACACGGCTTATCACGAATCAGGTCATGCGGTTGTGGCAAAAGTATTACCAAAGGCAGACCCTGTTCACAAGGTCAGCATCATGCCGCGCGGTTGGGCATTGGGCGTGACTTGGCAGTTGCCTGAGCATGATCGTGTGAACATGTACAAAGACAAAATGTTGGAAGAGATTTCAATTTTATTCGGCGGTCGTTTGGCTGAAGAAATTTTCTTGAACTCCAGCAGCACTGGTGCATCGAATGACTTTGAGCGTGCGACTAAGATGGCGCGTGACATGGTCACTCGTTACGGCATGAGCGAAGTACTTGGCACGATGGTCTACGTTGATCCTGATCAGCAAAGCATGTTCGGACCAGTGAGCTCTAAATCAGTCTCTGAGGCGACTCAGCAAAAAGTAGACGTTGAGATCCGCACGATTCTTGATAAGCAATACGCTGTGGCCAAGAAGATTCTTGAAGAGAATCGTGACAAAGTAGAGGTCATGGTCAAGGCTTTGCTTGAATGGGAAACCATCGATGCAGATCAAGTCAACGACATCATGGCTGGTAAAGATCCACGTCCACCAAAGTATCCACCAAGTACACCGAATAATGGCGGCGGTACAGGCGGTACACCAGTGGTTGCCGAAGGGGGCGCCCCAGCGGCGGCTTAATGGCTAAGCATGACTTAACGCCCGCGGCATGGCGCTGCGGGCGTTTTCTTTTTGACTGGAGTAAACGCACCACTCCTGTGGTGATGGGCATCCTCAATGTCACACCAGACTCTTTTTCTGATGGGGGTCAATTCACCAATCGTGATGCAGCACTAAGACAAGCCGAGCGACTGATTACTGAGGGTGCAGAAATGATTGACGTGGGTGGTGAGTCTAGTCGCCCTGGATCTGAACCTTTATCACTACAAGAAGAGTTAGATCGTGTCATGCCTATCTTGGAAGCACTTAAAGATGCGCCGGTTGCAATCTCAATTGATACTTACAAAGCAAAAGTCATGACCGCAGCCATCAATCTTGGTGTTGATTGTGTGAATGACATTTGGGCGTTCAGACAGCCACATGCGATTGAAGCAATTAAAAACAACTCATGTGGCGTGATGCTCATGCACATGCAAAAAGATCCAACTACCATGCAATTCGACCCACATTATCAAGATGTGGTGGCTGAGGTGAAGGGTTTCTTGATGGAAAGATGTGTGGCTTTAGAAGATGAAGGTGTTGCGCGTGAGCGTTTAGCCATCGACCCAGGCTTTGGTTTTGGTAAAACTTTGGAGCACAACATGACCATGCTGGCGCACTTCCAAGCATTCTGCCAACACGGTTTACCGGCGGTGGCGGGGATTTCTAGAAAATCCAGTTTAGGTGTCATCACAGGCAAAGAGATGGCCCATCGTCAAACCGCCAGCGTGGCAGCAGGCTTAATGGCTCTGGAGCGTGGCGCTAGAGTCTTGAGGGTGCACGACGTCGATGAAACCATGGACGCAGTCAAAATTTGGGTTGCCGCCCAAGAATGCTTATAAAATACATACATGACACGTCAATATTTTGGTACAGATGGTATTCGTGGGGAAGTCGGCAAGTTTCCGATTGTCCCTGACTTTGTGATGCGCTTGGGTTACGCCGCAGGTAAGGTATTGGCAAAAAATACAGGCATCCATGGCAAACCCACTGTATTGATTGGTAAAGACACCCGTGTTTCAGGTTATCTACTAGAAGCCGCTTTAGAAGCAGGATTTTCTGCAGCCGGTGTGGATGTGATGCTGTGCGGCCCAATGCCAACTCCAGCCGTTGCCTACTTGACACGCACCTTGCGTTTGTCCGCAGGTGTGGTGATCTCTGCTTCACACAATCCGTATCACGACAATGGCATTAAATTCTTTTCTGCCCATGGTGACAAATTAGATGATGCTGTTGAATTACAAATCGAAGCTGCTTTGAATGAACCGATGAACTGTGTGGATTCAGCTCACCTGGGCAAAGCAAAACGTTTGGATGATGCAACCGGCCGTTATATTGAATTTTGCAAAAGCACCTTCCCGAATCACTTGAGTCTTCATGGTCTTAAGTTGGTGGTTGACTGTGCTCACGGCGCTGCTTATCACATTGCCCCTCATGTCTTTCATGAGTTAGGTGCTGAAGTTATTGCGATCGGTGTTCAGCCCAACGGTAAAAACATCAATGATGGTGTCGGCGCCACAGCGCCGAAAGCATTGATTGAAAAAGTCAAAGAAGAAAAAGCAGACTTAGGTATTGCCTTAGATGGTGATGCTGATCGTTTGCAATTGGTCGATGCTCATGGCAGATTATTCAACGGTGATGAACTGCTTTACTTG
>JBEIOY010000004.1:0-24695 GCA_040377355.1 Burkholderiaceae bacterium
GAAGCGATCGAGCGTCTCAAATCAATGAAGATTAAAACCGTCATGATTTCAGGTGATAACCAATTGGTAGCTAATTTACTTGCTCAGAAAATTGGCATTGATGAAGTTTATGCAGAAGTATTGCCCGCTGAAAAAGCAACCATCATTCAGTCATTGAAAGCCATTAATGGGCGCAGTTATGTGGCCATGGTGGGTGACGGAGTGAACGATGCGCCTGCGCTGGCGGTTGCCGATGTTGGTATTGCTGTATCAACTGGAACAGACATCGCCATGCATGCGGCGAGTATCACTCTGATGCGAGGTGATCCTGCTTTGGTGCCTGATGCAATTGAAATATCTGCTAAGACATGGCAGAAAATCAAACAAAATCTATTCTGGGCTTTTGTGTATAACTTGATAGGTATTCCACTGGCTGCATTAGGATATCTAACTCCTATGATCGCCGGGGCAGCCATGGCTGCATCGAGCGTGAGTGTGGTGGGCAATGCTTTACTGCTAAAAAAATGGTCTAGGCCCAAACCCTGAAAAATCAGAGCAATGGACCTAGATTTATTGCTTAAACATATTGAGTTATCTAACTGACTGATTAATTAATCAACTGAGTTAATTGCCAACGTAAGTATTTAAATTAATACCTTCTTTGGTCATGATGCGAGCCACAGCTGGTAGGGCAGCGACTGCTGCAGCATAACGTTGGTACTGTGGATAGTTGGCTGGGTTAATACCAGCCATGCCCGCCCAACGAATGAAGACAACAGCATACAGATCAGCGGGGCTCAGCTGTTTGCCGCAAATAAATGCACGACCGTCAGCGACTAATTTATCAATTTCTATCAATTGTGTTTTGAACATTTCTAGCGCCATTGTTTTAACGCCCTCTTTACCTGCCTCATCGCCAAAGCGCTCGGATCTAAAAACCCTGGTGAAGGTTGGGTGAACCGTGTTGTTCATCCAGGCAAGCATGGAAAGAGCTTGCGCTTTTTCCATCGGGTCGCTTGGGAGGATCTTGGCTTTTGGAAATGTTTCGTTCAAGAAGTTAGTGATGGCGATGACTTGTGTCACCAATTGACCATCAACAATCAATGCTGGCACTTGGCTTCTTGGATTGATTGCCTGGTATTCGGGCTTTAAGTGTTCGCCGTTACGCAAAGTAATCATGGTCGATGCAAAATCTTGGCCATTGGTTTCTTTGGCTAATTCAAGTAGTGCGTGAGGAACAAAAGAACAAGTTCCTGGACAGTAATACAAATGCAAATTCATTGTTGCCCCCTTTTTTGTTGTAGTCTTGAGTATAGACTCAATAAAAATCCCATGAATCCCCAAGAACTTCATTCTTTTCATCTTCTCAGCCGCCTCGTCCGCCAGCCCCATGAGCACAAAGGCCATGCTGGTAAGGTCTTGATCATTGGTGGTGCCAGTGGGATGGCGGGGGCTGTTTTGTTATCGGGTCGAGCCGCACTTTATGCAGGCGCCGGCTGGGTGATGATTGGCTTTTTGGATGAGCGCGCCCTGGCTTTACTTTCAGATCAACCTGAGCTGATGTTGAGTCATGCATCAAAAGAAATGATTGAGCAAGCGCTGCCTGATGTATTAGCCATTGGCCCTGGCTTGGGGAAAAGTGAGCAAGCGCATGATTTATTGAGCCACGCATTACAGTCGTCCGCCTTATTGATCATCGATGCTGATGGCCTTAATTTAATTGCTGCTGATCTTGAGCTTCTCAAGTTGCTCAAGCTTCGACCATCAATGAGCACGGTTATAACGCCTCACCCAGGTGAGGCTGCGAGATTACTCAACACCATAACCGAGCAAATACAACTTGATCGACTCTTGGCGATTGATCAGCTGGCCACCTTAACGGGCGCGATCGTTGTTCTCAAGGGCCAGCACACCTTGATCAAATCACCTCAGTTAAGTGAGTCAACTCAGATGTGCCTTAAGGGTCATCCTGGTATGGGGGCTGCTGGTATGGGGGATGTGTTGACTGGGGTGATTGCAGCCATCATGAGCCAGGGAATCAAGCATCACATCAACCCATTTGAGGCCAGTTGTCTGGCGGTAGAGCTTCATGCTGCTGCGGCTGATAGCCTTTTAAATCAAGGTGTTGGGCCAATCGGCTTGACGCCATCAGAAGTGATTAAAGAGATAAGAAATTTGATAAATATCAAATAATAGGACTTTTTCATGGATAATACGGTCCATAGCGAATATTTTGATCAGGGAGCTTTAAATGAACGAATGGCACAAGGAAAGTAAAGACGAAATCAACCAAAAAATCATCACATTGATCGTGATGTTGGCTGCTGCTACATGTTTGGCAATTTTGTTCGCTCTAGGTGCTGCGCACATCGGTTACGTTCTGTAATCAAAACAAGTTTAAAAAAGCTGCCTTGGGAAACCTTGGCAGCTTTTTTATTTGCCCTCTTTTTATTTATTTTCTTTTTACTTGATTACTTCATTTCATCAAGCAATTCAGGCAAAAAGAATTCACTGATCAAAATGGGATGGCCTCTGAGTTGGTAGAGACTTCTTCTTCCCCAGCCTAAGCCGGGTATCTCGGTTATTTCTCGCAATAGAATGGGCGCGACACCTTTTTTAAATAGCACTTCACCCAGTGGTTTACTGCCAAGCTGCAAGACTTCGCGATTGATGCCTGTGGAGCTGCTGGTTGGTAAAACGCTGCGCGCAAAAACAACTGGAACGTCATTAACGCAAAGATACACTTCTCGAATTCGGCAGCGACGAATGGATTGGCCAAATAAGGCCGCTTCATCATTTAACAGGCTTTGCCTGCAATCGCTTAGAACTTCAACAGTGACTGTTGATTGAGTTTTTTCTGCAATGAGTTGAGTGAGGGAATGAGGGTTGCTCAACCAGTCTTGCCAGATCAACGGTGCTGCGTGCAACACCGTGTGATCGAGATTCAACCAAGACTGGCGAAGCTTTTTCATTTACGCAAATGAGCGCTTTTGACCTGAAGGTTTACCGCCGCCAAATTTAGGACCTGAAGAAGGCTTGCCTGAACCAGCAAACTTAGGACCTGTTGGCTTTGCAAAATGATTTTGCTTGAATGTCTTACCTTCGCCTTGGCCTTGACCTTGACCGCCTTGGCCAAAACTTTGTCCTTGACGATTTGAAGCATTGCTAGCACCTTTGCCGCCAAAAGATCTACCTGGGCGACCAGCGCCTGGACGAGATGATGGCTTACGTGATTTTTCTGAAGGCTCAAGTCCAGGAATCACTTCAGCTTGTAATGGCTGTTGTGTGTATTGTTCAATGGCACGAATCTTTGAGCGATCGCGATGTTCAGCCAAGGTAATGGCAACACCACTGCGACCGGCGCGGCCTGTACGACCAATGCGGTGAACGTAATCTTCAGCTTTCATTGGTAAGCCAAAGTTGATCACGTGCGTGATGGTTGGAACGTCGATACCACGAGCAGCCACATCAGTTGCTACCAAGATACGAGTTTGACCTTTGCGCAATGATTGAAGACGACGATTGCGAACAGCTTGAGGCATTGCACCGTGAAGAGCTGTTGCGTCATATCCGTCGGCACGCAATGAATCAGCAATTGCTTCGCTGTCGACTTGAGTGCTAGCAAATACAACGGCTTGCTCCATGGTTGGGTCTGATAACCAATGACTCAACAATTTATGCTTGTGAGCAACGCTGTCGGCCCAATGCAATGTTTGAGAAATATTTTCATGCTTGTCATGAGCGTTGGCCAATTCAATGCGACCAGGATTGTTCATGAGGCTTGTGGCTAATTGCATGATGCGCGGAGCAAACGTTGCTGAGAACATCAATGTTTGACCACGATCTGAACATAATTGATGGATTGCTTCGATATCGTCTTGGAAACCAAGATCCAACATGCGGTCAGCTTCGTCAATGATCATGCATTTCACTTTGTCTAAGCGAATTGAACGGCTGTTACTCAAGTCCAATAAACGACCAGGTGTAGCAACTACTAGGTTGGCACCTTTGATTTGAGAAATTTGTTTGCCGTAAGGCATGCCGCCCATGATGGTTGCAATACGAATACCACGAGCAAATTTAACCAAGTTAATGGCGTCTGCAGTAACTTGCTGTGCAAGTTCGCGTGTTGGACATAAAACCAATACTTGTGGCTCAGCACGACCTGGAACAGGTTTGCCATTTGGATTGGCCGCTAGCAATTGATTTAATAAAGGCAATAAGAAGGCAGCTGTTTTTCCACTACCTGTTTGGCTGCTCACCATCCAGTCACCACCGATTAAGGCAGCAGGGATCACTTTTTCTTGTACAGGAGTAGCCTGTGTATAGCCAAGAGCTTCAGTTGCTTGAAGTAGGGGTTGGGCTAGGCCCATTTCTTTAAAACTAATAGTCATAGTCACGCACATCCCTTAGGAGGGATGTCCTTTCTGTGGTTTGGTCAATTAAGGCATCGACCAACAGACAAACAAAAAGGCATGATGTTCTCTAATTCAGAACTCTGGCTGGGGGCGATGTTTCATACTACAGGGCGGATTATGCCACAGATCATGATGAATTGCTGCGATGCAGAATGAAAAACGGGGGCAAGCCCCCGTTAATTGTTGATTTTATTGATTAATTATTTTGCTAACGGGATCAATGGCACGATTAAAAGAGCCACAATGTTAATGATCTTGATGAGCGGGTTAATGGCTGGACCAGCTGTATCTTTGTAGGGGTCGCCTACAGTGTCACCAGTCACCGCTGCTTTGTGTGCTTCTGACCCTTTTCCACCAAAATGACCATCTTCAATATATTTCTTGGCGTTATCCCAAGCTCCACCACCAGTACACATAGAGATAGCGACAAATAAACCAGTGATGATGGTGCCCATCAATAAGCCACCCAATGCTGCTGGTCCTAGAAGTAAGCCAACCAAGATAGGCGCTACAACAGGTAGAAGTGATGGGACGATCATTTCTTTAATTGCGGCTGTGGTTAGCATGTCTACAGCTCTGCCATATTCAGGCTTACCGGTGCCATCCATGATGCCCGGAATTTCTCTAAATTGACGACGAACTTCTTCAACCACAGCGCCGGCACTTCGACCCACAGCTTCCATGGCCATCGCGCCAAACAGGTACGGAATCAAACCACCAATGAAGAGGCCAATGATCACCATGTGATTTGATAAATCAAATGTGACGCGATGACCGGCAGTTTCTAGTGTGTGCGTGTAGTCGGCAAACAAAACCAAAGCTGCTAAGCCAGCAGATCCAATGGCATAACCCTTGGTCACAGCTTTGGTCGTATTACCAACAGCATCCAATGGGTCTGTGATATCACGCACAGAGTCTGGAAGTTCAGCCATCTCTGCGATACCACCAGCATTGTCTGTGATAGGGCCGTAGGCGTCTAAAGCCACAACAATACCTGCCATTGAAAGCATTGCAGTAGCAGCCACAGCAATACCGTAAATGCCTGCTAATGCGTAAGCTGAATAGATTGATAAACAAATAAACAAGACTGGCCAAGCAGTTGATTTCATCGAAATACCCAGACCGGCAATGATGTTTGTGCCGTGTCCTTTGGTAGATGCTTCAGCAATGTGTTGCACTGGTTTGAAGTCAGTACCTGTGTAGTACTCGGTTACCCAAACCAATACACCTGTTAACAAAAGTCCGACAACTGTCGCTCCAAATAAACGCATCTGGCTGCCAGCAGCACCCAAAGCATTATCAGGAATTAACCAGGTTGTTACAAAGTAAAAGGCAATGAGTGAAAGAACACCTGCAATGATTAAACCTTTATACAGAGCTGGCATAACGTTTTTCATGCCAGGTGAGGCTTTAACAAAGCTACAACCAATAATGGACGCAATGATTGATACACCACCTAATACCAGGGGATAAAGCACCGCCTCAAGAGCAGCCGACTTAATCATTAATGCACCTAGCACCATGGTCGCGATGATGGTCACTGCATAAGTTTCGAATAGGTCAGCCGCCATACCTGCGCAGTCACCCACGTTGTCACCCACGTTGTCAGCAATGACTGCTGGATTGCGTGGGTCGTCTTCTGGAATACCTGCCTCAACCTTACCAACCAAGTCTGCACCTACGTCTGCGCCCTTGGTGAAAATACCGCCACCCAATCTTGCGAAAATTGATATGAGTGATGAACCAAACGCAAATCCCAATAATGGTTTTAGTAAAACATCTAAGCTTGTAGTGGTGTTTTGACTAGATAGCCAAACATAGAAAAGAGTGACACCAAGCAGGCCTAAGCCAACAACCAACATACCTGTGATTGCACCACCTTTGAACGCAACATTCAGCGCTTCATTCAAACCTTTGGTAGCCGCTTGCGCTGTTCTAACGTTGGCTTTAACAGATACATTCATGCCAATAAAGCCGCAGGCACCAGAAAGAAATGCACCAATGACGAAGCCTATCGCAGTATTTTGATCTAGAAAAATCGCAATGAATACGGCTAAAACAACTCCGACTATTGCAATTGTTTTGTATTGCCTTGTTAGGTAGGCTTGAGCGCCTTGCTGAATAGCGCCAGCAATCTCTTGCATTCTGGCATTGCCAGCATCCTGTGAAAGAATCCAGCTTCTTACAATAAATCCATAAAGAACTGCAGCAAGACCGCAGGCTAAAACCAAATATAGTCCGAGTTGAAGGTTACTCATTGTTACTCCTTTTATTATTGACGCGTACCATCGATGATGCTAATTGCTGGGATTTTTATAAGCAATAGCTGTTACCTAGTTGTAAACCCTATGTATGACTGAAATTTGAAGTAAATTAAATAGATTGCTGTAGCTGTCAGCTTGCTGATAGTCAGGTTTGTTAACATTCGGGGCTAAATATTGACCCAACGGAGAAAGAATGAGTTTAGATAAAGTCACCCCAGGTAAAAATTCCCCAGATTTTTTTAATGTGATCATTGAAATTCCAATGAATGCAGATCCAGTTAAATATGAAGTGGATAAAGAATCTGGCGCAATTTTCGTAGACCGTTTTATGGGTACAGCAATGCACTATCCATGTAACTATGGATATATTCCTAAAACAATCTCTGATGACGGTGATCCAGTAGACGTTTTGGTGATTACTCCATTCCCGTTGATCCCGGGCGTCGTTGTTAGTTGTCGACCAATTGGCGTGTTGAAGATGGATGATGAAGCAGGCGGTGATGCAAAGCTCTTAGCTGTTCCTGAGGACAGGATTTTGCCGATTTACACTCATTGGCAAAAACCAGAAGATATGAACGAATTGCGTTTGAACCAAATTCAACACTTTTTTGAGCACTACAAAGACCTTGAAAAAGGTAAGTGGGTGAAAATCAAGGGTTGGGAAGGTCCAGCAGCGGCCAAGCAGGAAATCTTGGAAGGTATTGAGAGATACAACAAGACTAAGTAATTAGTCTGCTGACACCAAACGGAGGCAATGGGATAATGTTCCTCATGCCTCCGTTTTTTATTGCCCTATCTCAGTCAAACCCTGTTCTTGGTGATTTAACCAAGAACGCGCAGCTGATTCTCGACGATGCAAAAAAATCAAATGCCAAGGGCGCTAAATTACTGGTGACACCTGAGTTATCTCTCACGGGTTATCCGCCTGAAGATTTGCTGCTAAGAGATGCATTCATTCAAGCAGTTGATCGGCAATTAAATCAATTGGCCCAAGACTTGGCCAGCTATCCCAATCTAAGGGTATTGGTGGGTCACCCGCAAAGAACATCTGCTGGCTTGCAAAACATGGCCAGTGTTTTATTTGGGGGCAAGGTGATCGCCTCTTATGCAAAACAAAAATTACCCAATCACGAAGTCTTTGATGAGGTAAGGTATTTTGAGCCAGGCAACAACGCTTGTGTGATTGATATTGATGGCACAAAAGTAGGTATACTTATTTGTGAAGATGCTTGGCACAGCGGCCCAGCAGCCCAAGCCAAGCATGCAGGTGCAGAGCTCTTGATCGTTTCTAACGCGTCACCCTACCATTTAGAAAAACAAGACCTTCGTCAACAAATGATCAAGTCCATTGTTTTAGAAACTGCCTTGCCTTTGGTTTATTTGAATGCTGTTGGCGGGCAAGACGAATTGGTTTTTGATGGCGCCTCATTTGCTTTGAATAAGTCAGGTGAACTTGTTATGAGCTTGCCTCACTTCCAAGAGTGTTTTTCATTGATTGAATTTAAGCAAGACCACAGCATCAGTGACTTGGTAAAAAATACCATCAGTCCAGTAATTTCGATTGAGGCAGAAGTCTATGACGCCTTGGTACTGGGTGTTAAAGATTACTTGAATAAAAATAACTTTCCGGGCGCCATCATTGGTTTGTCTGGGGGTGTTGATTCAGCCTTGGTCTTAGCGATTGCCGTTGATGCCTTGGGAGCTGACAAGGTTCGTGCAGTCATGATGCCTTCGCGCTACACCGCTGACATATCCTGGATTGACGCAAAGCAAATGGCCGATAACTTGGGCGTCCAATATGATGAGATCAATATTGCACCGATGGTGGATGCTTTTGATGCTTCATTGGCACCTGAGTTCCAAGGCTTGCCCATTGATGCCACCGAAGAAAATATTCAAGCGCGCATACGAGGCACTTTGCTGATGGCTTTGTCGAATAAGTCGGGTCGCATCGTTTTGACCACAGGTAATAAGAGCGAAATGGCCGTGGGTTATTGCACGCTGTATGGCGATATGGCCGGCGGCTTTGCTGTGATCAAAGACGTTGCTAAAACTTTGGTTTACCGGCTTTGCCAATACAGAAACGGAATTGAAGCAGTGATTCCTGAGCGCATTTTGACCAGAGCACCCTCAGCTGAATTAAGACCAGATCAAAAAGACCAGGACAGCTTGCCTGAATACGAAGTACTGGATGCCATTCTTGCGCTCTATATGGAGCAGGATGAATCGATTCAATCCATCATCGATCGTGGCTTTAAAGCTGAAGATGTGGAGAAGGTCACGCGCTTAATCAAGATCAATGAATATAAACGTCGCCAAGCGCCTATTGGCGTTAGGATCACTCAACGAGCTTTTGGTAGGGATTGGCGTTACCCCATCACCAATAAGTTTCGGGCTTGATATTTTGATGGCGCGATAGAAATTTAGGTATCATCAAATTTATTAGGAGATGAATATGAAACAAGTTACAGCAATCATTAAGCCGTTTAAATTGGATGAGGTCCGTGAAGGCTTGGCTGAATTGGGCGTCACAGGTTTGACAGTGACTGAGGTCAAAGGTTTTGGTCGTCAAAAAGGCCACACCGAGCTCTACCGTGGTGCTGAGTATGTGGTCGATTTCTTGCCAAAAATCAAGGTTGAGGTGGTGGTCGCCGATGATCGCGTGGAAGCCGTGATTGATGCAATTGTTAAATCAGCTCACACTGGAAAAATTGGCGACGGTAAAATTTTCGTGTCTTCAGTTGAACAAGTGATCCGTATCCGCACTGGTGAAACCAACGAATCAGCTGTTTGATCAAAATCTCTTAACTGAGATATCTTCTTAAAATAAATAAAGCCCAGAATTTCTGGGCTTTATTTATTGGTACTTATATCTAAGCATTGCCTAGATGTCCACTGATTACAAAGTTTCTAAATAACGCTGCGCATCTAAGGCAGCCATGCAGCCTGTTCCAGCACTGGTAATGGCTTGGCGGTAGATGTGATCTTGTACGTCGCCAGCTGCAAAAACACCTGGAATGTTAGTGGCCGTTGCATTGCCTACCAAACCACTCTTGGTTTTTAAGTAACCGTTTTCCATATCTAGTTGACCCACAAATAAATCAGTATTAGGTTTGTGACCAATGGCCACAAATACACCCTTTAATGGAATATCTTTTTTGGCACCTGACGCATTGGCAACACGAACAGCTGTAACGCCTGTGTTGTCACCCAATACTTCATCTAGATGACTGTTCCATTCAATGGCAACTTTGCCTTCAGCCACTTTGGCCATGAGGCGGTCAATCAAAATTGGCTCAGCACGGAATTTATCGCGACGATGAACCACGGTCACTTTATTGGCGATGCCTGCTAAATAAAGAGCTTCTTCAACAGCGGTATTGCCGCCACCAATCACGCAAACATCTTGGTTTTTATAGAAGAAGCCATCGCATGTCGCGCAAGCAGAAACCCCTTTGCCCATGAAAGCTTCTTCACTTGGCATGCCCAAGTACTGGGCTGAAGCGCCCGTGGAAATGATCAAAGAATCGCAGGTGTAAGTTCCTGAGTCACCTTCTAGGCGAATCGGCTTTTCGGTCAAGGCAGCTGTGTGAATATGGTCAAAAATGATTTCGGTCTTAAAGCGCTCAGCATGCTCTAAAAAGCGCTGCATCAACTCTGGTCCTTGGACGCCATTTGGGTCGGCAGGCCAGTTTTCAACCTCTGTGGTGGTCATTAATTGACCGCCTTGAGCGATGCCGGTGATTAAAACAGGATCTAGGTTGGCGCGGGCCGCATAAACGGCTGCCGTGTAGCCCGCAGGGCCAGAACCCAGAATCAATACTTTTGCGTGTTTAAGATTTTTTGTTGTCATAAGTCAATTATAAGACTTTGATTGTTTCTTGTTGATTACAATTGGGAGAACATGGCTAGAATTGCATCCTCTCAAAACCCACCTCCAGCTAATAGCGGGCCTGAAACCCGTTTGACCCGTCTTGTGCGTGAGGTCAAATGGATTGCCTTCATGGCCCTGACTTTGGCCTTATTTGCAGTATTGGCCAGTTACAGCAAAGGTGACCCAGCTTGGTCGCATGCCAACCAGGTCGCCAATATTGGCAATATTGGTGGTCGTTTAGGCGCTTGGCTAGCAGATATTTTGTTTTATGTTTTTGGCGCATCGGCTTATTGGTGGGTCATTTTGTTGCTCAGACGCGCGATACGCGGTTGGCAAGAATTAACTGCCGCCAAGCTACCTGGTCAGCAGTTAGAACCAGAACCATTTTTACCTAGATTCTTAGGCTTTGGCTTGACCATGGTTTCAAGCATGGCGCTTGAGTCGATTCGGATGCACAGCATGACCATGGATTTGCCGCGACCACCTGGTGGTGTGTTGGGCGAACTCTTGGGTGATCCATTGCAAATGGCGATTGGTTTCACGGGCGCCACTTTGGTTTTATTGGTGATTCTTGCAATTGGCGTTTCATTATTTTTAAGATTTTCTTGGTTGACTCTGGCTGAGCAAGTTGGCAGATTTTTAGAAGTCTCATGGATGCGCATTCGCGAGCGACGTGAGTCTGAAGAAGATCGTCGCATTGGCGAGCAAGCAGCTGAAGAGCGCGAAGAGATTGTTGAAGAAGAGCGAGTGAAGATTGAAGAGCTTCCTCCTGTACCTATTTATAGGGCGCCTTTGACCGTGGTGAAAAGCGAAAGAGTTGAACGTGAAAAGCAACAACCTTTATTTGCTGAAATCACAGATTCAGAATTACCACCACTCTCTTTGCTAGACCCAGTTCCACCAGTCAAAGAAACGATCTCTGCGGATACGCTTGAGTTCACATCGCGCTTGATTGAACGTAAATTAAAAGAATTCAACATTGAAGTGAAGGTGATTTCAGCGCACCCCGGCCCAGTGGTCACGCGTTATGAGATCGAGCCTGCGATGGGTGTTAAAGGTAGTCAGATTGTTAACCTACAAAAAGACTTATCGCGTGCCTTGGGTGTTTTAAGTGTTCGTGTGGTTGAAACGATTCCAGGTAAAACGTGCATGGGCTTGGAATTGCCAAATCCTAATCGTCAAGCAGTGCACCTCACCGAAATTCTGAGTTCTCGTGTTTACAACGACAGCAGTTCACTCTTGACCTTGTCTTTGGGCAAAGACATTGGCGGCGCTCCAGTTGTTGCAGATTTAGCAAAGATGCCACATTGCTTGGTTGCAGGTACTACTGGCTCTGGTAAATCAGTCGGTATCAATTCAATGATTCTCTCTTTGCTTTACAAAGCAAAAGCAGATGAAGTTCGTTTGATCATGATCGATCCTAAGATGCTCGAGATGGCCGTTTATGAGGGCATTCCTCATTTATTGTGCCCTGTGGTGACAGACATGAAGCAAGCCTATAACGCCCTCAATTGGGCGGTGATCGAAATGGATCGTCGATACAAGTTGATGAGTAAATTCGGTGTTCGTAATTTGGCAGGCTTTAATAAAAAAATCATTGATGCTGAAGCCAAAGGCGAATATCTTTACAACCCATTCAGTTTGACACCAGACGATCCTGAACCTTTGCATAAAGCACCAGTCATTGTGATTGTGATTGATGAGTTGGCTGATTTGATGATGGTGGTTGGCAAGAAGATTGAAGAGTTGATTGCACGTATTGCACAAAAAGCACGTGCTGCGGGTATTCATTTGGTCTTAGCCACACAGCGCCCAAGCGTGGATGTGATCACTGGCTTGATCAAAGCCAACGTACCAACGCGCATTTCATTCCAAGTCAGCAGCCGCATTGATAGCCGCACGATTCTTGATCAGCACGGTGCGGACAGTTGGTTAGGCATGGGTGATATGTTGTACATGGCACCTGGTACTGGTTTGCCAATCCGCGTTCATGGTGCCTTTGTGACCGATGATGAAGTGCATCGTGTGGTGACTTGGCTAAAAGAGAAAAATGGCGAATCTAACTACATTGATTCGATCTTAGAGCCTCAATCCGAAATGGACTCTGGTTCTGGTGAGGCGTCTGCCAGCGGAGAGGCAGATCCTTTGTACGACCAAGCGGTCGCCATCATTCTAGAAAACAAGCGAGCTTCTATTTCTTTGGTGCAGCGTCATTTGCGCATTGGCTATAACCGTGCCGCTAGATTGCTAGAAGACATGGAGCGCGCTGGCCTTGTTTCCAAAATGGGCAGCAATGGCAATCGAGATATCTTGGTTCGCGCCCCAAGCGACAATTAAGTTAAAGCCAATTAAAGTAAAGCAAGGTTCAGTTGAATATTCACGATGAAGATGGCTTGTATGAACTTTAAACGCTGGTCTTTTTCAACCTTCTTCGGCGCAGCATGTTTGATTTCTTCTGTGGCATTTGCAGACGAAGGCGTTAAGCAATTCAAACAATTTATTTCAACTGTTAATAATGCTGAAGGTGAATTCTCTCAGCAACAAATCAAGGCTACCAAGCAGGGCGAACCACAGTCTAAGGCTCTGCGTAAGAGCCAGGGCCGTTTTATATTTCAAAGACCGGGCAAGTTTGTTTGGGAAACCATCAAACCTTTCGAGCAAAAAGTGATTGCAGATGGCCAGAAACTATTGCTCTGGGACAAAGACCTCAATCAATTAACTGTGCGCCCTGCGAGCAAAGGATTGAGCGCCAGTCCTGCGGCCATCCTCTTTGGTGGTGCCATGGCAGAGGAGTATTTTGATTTAATTCCTGGTGGCGAAAAAGGCGGTATGTTTTGGGTGGAATTGAAACCCAAAGCGATGGGCGGTTCAGGAGATATGCCCTACAGTCGAATTGGCATTGGAATGTCCAATGGCCTGCCGGCTGGCCTAGAGTTACATGACAACTTTGGTACGATTGTTTTGATTAATCTGAGTAAAATTCGTACAAACATTAATTTGTCGCCAAATACATTTAAATTTTCACCACCTGCTGGCGCAGATGTTCTAAATGTTCAGTAAAAAATAAGTACTAAACTAAGTGCCAGACCAAGCACCAAGAACAGAGTAGTAAATATAAAACAGCATTGAGAAACTCATGATCGATATTCAGCTTTTACGCAAAGACCTTGATACCGTTGCCGCACGTTTGGCAGATCGGAAATTTATTCTTGATAAAGATACTTTTGTTTCTTTGGAGTCTGAGCGCAAGCAGGTGCAAAGTCGTTCAGAAGAATTACAAGCCAAGCGCAATCAATTGGCCAAGGCCGTAGGCATGAAAAAAGGCAAGGGTGAAGATGCCAGTGCCGAAATAGCAGAATCGACTTTAGTGAACCAAGAATTGCAGGCGCTCACCGAAAAACTCACAGTGGTACAAGCACAACTCAATGACTTTTTATTGAACATTCCCAATATGGCTCATGAATCTGTGCCGGTTGGCAAAGAGGAGTCTTCTAACCAAGAGGTTTTGCGTTGGGGCAATATTCCAACTTTTGATTTTCCTGTTAAAGATCACGTTGATTTGGCGACTCCATTGGGCCTGGACTTTGACAGCGCTGTGAAACTGACGGGTTCACGTTTTGCCGTGATGCATGGACAGATTGCTCGTTTACACCGAGCTTTGGCTCAATTCATGTTGGATAACCACATTCAAATTGGTTATCACGAAGTTGCTGTACCTTTTATTGTGAATGCTGATTCCATGAAAGGTACTGGTCAATTGCCAAAATTTGAAGCTGATTTGTTCAAAGTGCCAAGAAAAGTTGGCGGCGATGATCAAGACGAATCAGTCGAAGCTGCTTATGAAAATTTTTACCTTATTCCAACAGCAGAAGTTCCTGTGACTAATTTGATGCGTGACACCATCACGCCAGCAGAACAGCTGCCAAAGAAATTTGTGGCTCACACACCGTGCTTTAGATCTGAAGCGGGCAGTTATGGGCGCGACACTCGTGGCATGATCCGCCAGCACCAATTTGAAAAAGTTGAATTAGTGCAAATTACCAAGCCTGAAGCCTCTATGGCGGCCCTAGAAGAGTTAACAGCTCATGCGGAAGCCATCCTAAAAAAACTAGAATTACCTTATAGAAAAGTTCTCTTGTGTACCGGCGATATGGGCTTTGGCAGTCTTAAAACCTATGACTTAGAGGTCTGGTTGCCTGCACAAAACACCTATCGAGAAATCAGCTCTTGCTCAAACATGGGTGATTTTCAGGCTAGACGCATGCAGGCTCGATTTAAAACAGGACAAGATAAACCTGAGTTGGTACACACTCTGAACGGTTCTGGTTTGGCTGTTGGACGCACAGGTGTTGCGATTCTTGAGAACTATCAACAGGCAGATGGCAGCATCAAAATACCCAAAGCTTTGCAACCTTACATGGGTGGCTTAGAAAAGCTCGGGCTTTAAAAAGGTGCAAGCCTTGAATTTATTGGGAATAAATCTGGTATAAGGCTGCAACCACTATAAAACATAGGTGAAACCCTAAAGAAGGTTATAAATACTAGCTCCCATAAGGATTATGTGATTTAATGTCATCAGTGCATCAGGAATAAGTTTTTAAATAAAAAAATATAACTGAATGTGCATACTCCCAGTTTCTAAGTTGAAAGGTAAAAAATGAATAAAGCTGAATTAGTAGAAAAAATTGCAAACGATGCGGATATTTCTAAAGCATCTGCTGAGCGTGTTTTGAACACATCAATCGAAACAATCATCAAAGCTGTTACTAAAGGTGACAAAGTTCAATTGATCGGTTTCGGTACATTCGGTTCAGGCAAGCGTGCAGCACGTGTAGGCCGTAACCCAAAGACTGGCGAAGCAATCAAGATTGCAGCTGCTAAGACTGTTAAGTTCACAGCTGGTAAAGCTTTCAAAGACGCTGTAAACAAGCGCAAGTAATTTCTCTTATGAGATTAAAAAAGGCTGCCTAGGCAGCCTTTTTTATTTATTAAAATCAGCGATTTAAGCAAATCGCTCCTCAAGACTGCTCAAACCTATTTCGGCCAGTAATTTTGTTTTTCTTTCTTGGGCTTTTTGACCAGGCAAGTTCTTCTGAGTCGCAATGATTAGTTCATTTTTCATCGAATGCTCCCAGCCAACCAATTCAGTCACAGTGACATCATAGCCATGCGACTCTAATTGCAGACAACGCAGAACATTGGTGATATGACTGCCAAATTCACGGGTATGAATAGGGTGGCGCCACATTTCAGATAATTCATTTTTAAGTGATTCAGCTTTGGTCTTTCTCAGAGCTGCTGCTAACTCTGCCTGACAGCAAGGAACTAAGACAACGTGCTTGGCCTGCTTCGCAAATGCAAATCGAATGGCATCATCAGTGGCTGTATTGCAAGCATGCAAAGCCGTGACCACGTCAATTTCATTGGGAAGCAGCCTTGAATCCAGGGAGTCCTCAGCACTTAAGTGCAGAAACTGCATATTTAAAAAATTTAAGCGATTCGCTAAATCTTGTGATTTCTTGACCAGTTCTTCACGAACTTCAATGCCGTAGATCGTGGATGGTTTGTCTTGTAATTTGCAAAAAAGATCATTCAGAATAAAACCCAGGTAGGATTTGCCAGCGCCATGATCCACGATGCTTAAGCAATCTTTGCGATTCAAGACCTCTTGAAGCAACGGTTCAATGAATTGAACCAAGTGATATACCTGCTTTAACTTTCTGCGGGTATCCTGGTTGAGTTTGCCGTCCCGAGTGAGGATGTGCAACTCTTTCAGAAGTTCAATGGATTGAGTCGGTCTGATCTCATGTTTTTGTGAAGAAACATCTTTTTTTGATGAGGAATCGATCATGGCGTCTGAGCGGTTTTTCAACCGTTGTAAATCCTTGTAGATATTCAATTAATGCCAGTTTTGGCGCTCTAAACTAAACTATAGGGCTATTTGATTGAAAAGCCTATGAATTACAGTAACGATATTGTCCGCGAAGTCTCAAGACGCAGGACTTTTGGCATTATTTCTCACCCTGATGCCGGTAAAACAACCTTGACTGAGAAGCTCTTGATGTTCTCTGGCGCAATCCAATTGGCTGGAACTGTTAAAGCTCGTAAAAGTGGCAGACACGCCACTTCTGACTGGATGGAAATTGAAAAGCAACGTGGCATTTCTGTGGCCAGCTCGGTGATGCAGTTTGATTACCGTGACCATGTGGTCAATCTTTTAGATACCCCAGGCCACCAAGACTTTTCTGAAGACACCTATCGCGTTTTAACTGCTGTCGATTCTGCATTGATGGTGATTGATGCGGCCAAGGGTGTTGAAGAGCAAACCATCAAATTATTGAATGTTTGCCGCATGAGAAACACCCCCATCATCACTTTTGTGAACAAGATGGACCGCGAAACCAGAGATCCCATGGAGTTACTGGATGAACTCGAATCTGTCTTGAAAATTGAGTGTGCGCCAGTGACATGGCCCATCGGTATGGGTAAAAATTTCCGCGGTGTTTATCACTTGATCAATGATGAAATTCTTTTATTTGCTGCTGGTAATGATCGTGCCGATCAAGAATTTCAGGTGATGAAGGGAATTGATAATCCAAAGCTTCATGAAATGTTCCCTGATGAAATGGCACAGCTCAAAATGGAAGTGGAGTTGGTGCAAGGTGCATCCCACCCTTTTGACTTAGAGCGTTTCTTAGGTGGTTTACAAACCCCCGTCTTTTTTGGTTCGGCCATCAATAACTTTGGCGTTCGCGAGATTCTCAATGCTCTTTTAGATTGGGCACCAAGCCCCAGAGAGCGAAATGCAACGGTAAGATCTGTTGATCCTAGAGAAGATAAGTTCAGTGGCTTTGTCTTCAAGATTCAGGCCAATATGGATCCAGCCCATCGAGACCGCATTGCGTTTTTGCGCGTTTGCTCAGGTAAGTTTGAGCGAGGTATGAAAATCAATCACCTGCGCATCAACCGTGATGTCAAAGTATCGAATGTGGTGACATTCATGGCCTCTAGTCGTGAGCAGGTTGAAGAAGCCTACGCTGGTGACATCATTGGCTTACCGAATCACGGCAATATGCAAATTGGCGACAGTTTTTCTGAAGGCGAAGTCTTGCAGTACACCGGCATTCCATACTTTGCCCCAGATTTTTTCAGAATTGCGCGTATTCGCAACCCAATGAAGATCAAACAACTTCAAAAAGGTCTTCAGCAACTGGGTGAAGAGGGCGCAGTTCAGGTATTTAAACCTTTGAACAGCAGTGATTTAATTCTTGGTGCTGTGGGTGCTTTACAGTTTGAAGTAGTGGCCAGTCGTTTAATGAACGAATATGGTGTTGATGCTGTTTTTGACACAGCCAGCATTAACTGCGCTCGCTGGGTGACTTGTGAAGATAAAAAAATGATGAGTGATTTTCAGAATTCATCAGCGGGCCATCAACTCGCATTAGACGCTGCAGATAATTTGGCTTATTTAGCGAATTCTGCTGTCAATTTAAGGGTCACCCAAGAGCGCTGGCCTCAAATTGTTTTTCATGAAACCAGAGAGCATGCTAGCAAGCTTTCTTGATGGCGAAAATCTTATGAGTAATCTCTGTAGTCATCTCATCAGCGCGCATTGATTATTCAAGTTACCATTGCTCATGCCTAAAATACCCGCCACCGATTCTTTGCCCGTCGTCATCATTGGCGCAGGTTTGGCGGGCCTAACGGTTGCTCTTGAGTTGGCTGAGACGCATCAGGTCATCATCATGGCCAAAAGAGGCTTGTCTGAATCAGCAACTGCTTGGGCACAGGGCGGCATTGTTGGCGTTTTAGATCAACAAGACAGCGTTGATGCCCATGTGAAAGATACGGTTGAAGCCGGTGCTGGTTTGGTGGTTGAATCCACCGCGAGATATATCGCCGAAAGAAGTGCTGATGCCATTGATTGGTTAGTTGACCAAGGCGTCCCTTTTACAACTGATCCACAGGGCCCTAAAGGCCTTCATTTGACCCGCGAGGGTGGTCATAGCCATCGACGCATTGCTCATGCTGCAGATGCCACAGGTAAAGCGATCCATGACGTCTTATTGGATAAAGCGAAAGCTCATCCAAACATTCAGCTCTTAGAACGTTGGATGGCTTTGGACTTGATCACCAATCGACACCTTAAAAATAAACAATTAAAAAAATCTGAGCGTTGTTACGGTGTTTATGCCCTTAACATCGCTACAGGGAAAATTGACGCAATTCCGGCTTCTGCTGTGGTCTTAGCTACGGGCGGAGTTGGTAAAGTTTATCGCTACACCAGCAACCCAGAAACAGCGACTGGTGATGGTATTGCCATGGCTTGGCGTGCAGGCTGTCGCGTCGGTAATATGGAATTTGTGCAGTTTCATCCAACTTGTTTGTACCACCCGCAAGACAGAACCTTTTTGATCACTGAGGCTCTGCGAGGCGAGGGGGCGCAATTAAAGTTGCCAGATGGTACTCGTTTCATGCCCAACCATGATGAGCGTGCAGAACTTGCCCCAAGAGATATTGTGGCTCGAGCGATTGACTTTGAAATGAAGCGCTTGGGCTTGGATTATGTTTTGTTAGACGCTACTCACTTGGGCGAAGCATTTCTGAAAGAGCATTTCCCAACCATCTACGCGCGTTGTGCTGCGTTGGGCATTGATATCGCTAAACAAGCTATTCCGGTCGTTCCTGCTGCGCATTACACCTGCGGTGGGGTTGTCACTGACTTAGAGGGTAAAACTGATTTACCAGGCTTGTATGCGGTAGGTGAGGCCACCTACACAGGATTGCATGGCGCCAATCGTCTTGCGAGTAACTCTTTATTGGAATGTGTGGTGATTGGTAAGTCAGCGGCAGCAGAAATCAAACAACACCCCCTCAAAGAAATGCCCGAAGTTCCTGATTGGGATGAGAGTCGGGTTGAAGATGCTGATGAAACAGTGGTCATTGCCCACAACTGGGATGAGTTGCGTCTTTTGATGTGGAACTATGTGGGTATTGTTAGAACCAATCGTCGTTTAGAAAGAGCTTTGCATCGCATTGAATTGCTTCAAAGTGAAGTTCAAGAGTATTACGCCAACTTCAGAGTGACCCGAGATCTGTTGGAGCTGAGAAATTTATTGAGTTGTGCTGAACTGATCGTGCGTTCTGCATTGATGCGCAAAGAGAGTCGTGGTTTACATTACAGCCGCGACTACCCTCAAAGTTGGACTGTTTCTTATCCAACCATCCTCACGCCTATCAATAGACAGTCATAAGCGTTAGTTGGTTCTAGTACTAAAGATTGATTCGTGCCAGCTAAAGCTGCTGAATTCTCAATGAGAAGTCGACAGCAATCACATCTTTGGTTAATTTACCAATAGAGATACGATCCACACCCGTTGCAGCGATTGCTTTGAGTTGATCAAGGCTGACACCGCCAGATGCCTCGAGTAATGCGGCACCCTTGGTAAAGGCGACTGCTTCACGCATTTGCTCAAGACTGAAGTTATCGATCAAAATGTTTTTTGCGCCAGCTGATAGTGCTTCTTGAAGCTCTGCCATGTTTTCAACTTCAATTTGGATCTCAACACCAGAGTTCAATGCGTGGGCTGCTTTCATGGCAGCGCTGATACCACCAGTTGCAGCAATATGATTTTCTTTGATCAAAATGCCATGCCATAAAGCCAGGCGTTGATTTTTGCCGCCACCCACGGTCACGGCATATTTTTGAGCTTGGCGTAAGCCAGGAATTGTTTTTCTGGTGTCCAGCACAGCGCAGCCATGACTGTTGGGACTTGCTCCCTCAATGGCTTTCACATGCTGTCTGGTGATTGAAGCTGTCCAAGATAATGTTTGAAGAAAATTAATGGCCGGGCGCTCTGCTGAAAGAAGGGCTCTTGGTTTAGCGGTGATTTCGCAAACAGTTGTATCTGCGTTCATTAAATCACCCTCTGCGTATTTCCAAGCGATGGTGGCTGAGTGATCAAGTTTTTTTAAGCAGCCCTCAAACCAAGCCCTACCGCAAAGAACAGCCTCTTGACGAACAATCAAATTAGCACGAACAAGACCAGACTCTGGTACCAACATCGCCGTCCAATCGCCTGTGCCAATATCCTCAAGAAGGGCGTCATTGATATTGCGTTCTCGAGCTTTTTCTAGCGATTCGTTGTGATCAAACATAAAAAATATCTTTAAAAAGATGAATCAAAAAAGATTAAATGAAAAAATAAGAAAAAGTGATTAAGCTGCGCCGATATTTTTAACAAAGCCGTGCTGCGCTTTTGCTAAAAGCTCAGGATGACTGCTGGTAAAAGACAACATTTTTTCAATGCAAATTTGCGCATCAGCTCGAATGCTCTCATCAATCAAAATTTCACCAGACTGGTTTGTTAAGCAACTCAGAATCCCTTCAAGACCATTCATGGCCATCCAAGGGCAGTGTGCGCAACTCTTGCAAGTGGCGCTGTTACCTGCTGTAGGAGCTTCGATTAAGATTTTTTCAGGAGCCAATTGACGCATCCGATGAAGAATGCCTTTGTCCGTAGCAACAATGTATTCTTTGGCGCTGCCTTCAACCACTGCTTTGATCATGGCAGAAGTGGATCCAACCACATCTGCTAAATCAACCACGTGGGCAGGGGATTCTGGGTGAACCAAAATCATGGCATCTGGGTGTTTCTTTTTCAGAGTTTCAAGTTCGATCGCCTTGAACTCATCGTGCACGATGCAATGACCTTCCCAAAGCAACATATCAGCGCCGGTTTGATCTTGTATGTAGCGACCTAAGTGACGATCTGGGGCCCACAGAATTTTTTTACCTTGTTTGTGCAGCTCATGGACGATTGCTAAGGCGCAAGAGCTGGTCACCATCCAGTCAGCCCTTGCTTTCACCGCCGCACTTGTGTTTGCATACACCACCACTTCACGGTCAGGATGGGCGTCGCAGAACTGATTGAAGTCTTCTGCCGGACAGCCCAAATCAAGAGAGCAGGTGGCATCTAAATCAGGCATCAATACTGTTTTTTCCGGGCTCAAAATCTTCGCACTTTCACCCATGAACTTCACGCCCGCAACGATCAACTTTTTTGCCGAGTGGTTTTTTCCAAAACGTGCCATTTCTAATGAGTCTGCAACAAAACCACCGGTTTCCCAGGCAAGGTCTTGAATATCCCCATCGACGTAGTAATGCGCAATCAAAACAGCGTCTTGTTTGATTAACTCAGACTTAATCTTTTGAATAATTGATGCTTTTTCTTCATGAGGCAGCACTCTAGGAACCTTGGCCCATGCTTGAGCAATACAGGTTGCGCCAGAGCCATCCTGTTTTGGATAATCGAATAATTCTGTGTTCATGTATGAATATTAAGGCAATTTTATGAAGTGAACCTGAAAGGAGATAACTCAAACTTTTAAAAGCATGCTCATGGCATAAAAACATATAGAATGAAGCTCTAACGGAGATAAACATGTTCGGCAAACGTAAAACATCATTGTTGCTACCTACCAACGAGCGTTTTGATACTTTGATTGGTAAAACATCGGAAATCTATGGCCGCATGGTCGTTGGTGAGAGCTTGCGCATCGATGGCAAGGTGGTTGGCAATATTGAAAGTGAAGAGAATACAAAGGTCACTGTTGCTGTCGGTGAAGATGGTGAAGTGATAGGTGATATTTTTGCCTACCGAGTCATGATTGCCGGCAAAGTAGAGGGTAATATCTACGCCACTGAGCGCGTTGAGTTTCATCAAACTGCTCAAGTGCGCGGTGATGTGACTTATGGCTCCATCGGCATTGAGCACGGTGCTCGTGTGATTGGCTTGGTGATTCAAGGCACCGATAAAAATTCAACGAATCAAGCATCAGAAGTGATACGTGCAGTGCAAGAAAGACGCTAATAGGCAAACAAGATCACTCAGCATCCTCAATAAAAAAGCTCACATCACGTGAGCTTTTTTTACTTCTTTTTATGCTATTTGCAGTCTAAATCACTTGCGCTTTAAATCGCCCTTGATAGTGCCGCCTCGTTGGATGGTGATACTTGAGTAAGTTAGGCTGCCATCAACAGTGGCACGGCCCCCGATCACCAAATCACGGCAACTCACAACACCAGACAGAACACCTTTGATATTGATGCTATCAGCTGTGACTGTGCCGTCCACATAACCACCTGAACCAATTAACAAAGTTTGAACTGACAAATTACCTTTGAATGTGCCATCAACTGTGATCGAACCACCTGACTTCATGTCGCCAGTGAACTCGAAGCCTTCACTGATGATGGATGGCTTTAGTGAGGCGTTTGAATTTTGAATTGTGTTGGATTCTGAATTTTCATTCGATTCCACAACTTCATTTGACTCTAGCTCTTCTGATGAAAATTCTGAATTTTCATTATCGTTTTTTTTATTAAACATATTTATTTCCTCAAGCCTTCTTAAGAAGCACTATGACCGTTGGCTGATTTCAAGAGATTACCTTGTAAATCACCACCTTTTTCAATCTCAATCTCAGTGTATTGAACTGTGCCAATCACCTTGCCTGTAGAGCGAATAAACAAAGACTTATTAGCCGTTAGGTTATCGTGGATCTCGCCGCGAACATCGACCACATCAGCAGTTACTTTGCCTTTAAGAATGCCTGTGCTACCAACTAAAATTTCGCGAGCTGTGATTTCACCCTCGATGGTTCCTGAAATAGAAGCAATGTCAGGCACAACAAAATTACCAGTTAATTTAACGCCTTCGCCCACAGTTAAGCAGCCATTTTGATTGTTATCAGCCATAAAAACCCCTAAAAATTTGATTTAATCATCATACCTGTTAAATTTTACAGCGAATAGCCATTCAGCAAGGTAGAATCCGCACCCGGAGGGAAAATTATGCAAAGAGTGATGTTGCGTGCCAAATTACACCGTGTAACGGTGACTGAGGCCGATTTGGAGTACGAAGGTTCATGCGGTATTGATGAAGATCTATTGGATGCGTCTGATATGCGCGAATTCGAGCGTATCGAGCTTTACAACATCAATAATGGCGAGCGCTTCTCAACTTACATCATTAAAGCGACTCGAGGTTCTGGTGCCATCTCTTTAAATGGTGCTGCTGCACGTAAGGCTCATGTGGGTGACTTATTGATCATCTGTACTTATGGGCCAATGTCTGAGGCAGACGCCAAAACATTTGTCCCTAAAGTTATCTTGGTAGATGATAAGAACAAAATCAAAGAAATTAAAAAAATCACTATTTAATAGTTCTGGTGATTAAAGGATGTGCAAACGCACTGATCAATAAAAAAGGCAGCCAAGGCTGCCTTTTGACTTATTTAAACCGTGAAAACTGTTCAAAAAGGCATTTTTACATCTGATTTGATGTCTAGAAAGACTTGTTTGAATTCAGCTTGGATTCTTTCAATCGCTGCCTGACTATCAGCCTCAAAGCGCATCACCACAATTGGGGTGGTGTTAGATGGGCGAGCCAAACCAAAGCCATCAGCGTATTCAACCCTGACACCATCAATGGTGTTGATTGATTCGGAACTTGGGAACAATGTATTTGATCCTTTAATCTTGCCTTGAGCTACTTTTTCTTTGATCTTATCGAGCAAGACAAATGGCTCACCTTCGGCGCAGGGCATTTGTAGCTCAGGCGTACAGATTGCATTGGGGAGTCCTTCTAAGGTGGCATTGAGATCTTTTTCACCACTTAAGATTTCTAGAAGGCGCGCACCTGTGTAAAGGCCGTCATCAAAACCATACCAACGGTCCTTGAAGAAAATATGACCGCTCATCTCGCCTGCAAGCGGTGCACCCGTTTCTTTTAATTTTGCTTTGACCAGCGAGTGGCCTGTTTTCCACATCAATGGTTCGCCACCAGCTTCTTTGATATAAGTAGCCAAGTTACGCGTGCACTTAACGTCGTAAATAATTTGAGCGCCAGGATTACGACCAAGTACGTCTTTGGCAAATAACATCATTTGACGATCAGGGAAAATCACCTCGCCGCTTTTCGTCACAACTCCTAGGCGATCTGCATCTCCATCAAAGGCAAGACCAATTTCATTATCGGTATTTTGTAGATTTTTAATCAGATCTTGTAGGTTTTCCAAATGGGCTGGATCGGGGTGGTGATTTGGGAAGGTGCCGTCTACTTCGCAGAATAACTCTTCTACTTCGCAACCAAGAGC
>JBEIOY010000065.1:0-7295 GCA_040377355.1 Burkholderiaceae bacterium
CCGTCACGCCATAATTTTTCAACTAAAGACGCCAATACTCTCAGAAGCGCTAAATCACTCTCAATGATTGGCAAAATTCCAGGACGCAAAACTTTGATGGCCACTTCCTTGCCTTGCCATTCAGGATACTTTTCCGTTCCCTTGAGTACGGCAAAGTGAACTTGGGCAACAGAGGCGCTGGCCACCGGCTTTTCATCAAAGGATACAAATACCTCTGATAATTTTTTACCTAGAGATAATTCAATCAACTCAATTGATTTCGTTTGGGAGAATGGTGGCACTTGATCTTGCAACTTGGCCAACTCATCAGCCACATCCAAAGGCAAGAGGTCTCTACGAGTAGATAAGACTTGACCAAACTTAACAAATATAGGGCCTAAAGCTTCTAAAGCTAAACGCAGACTTTCTCCGCGGGTATAACCCGTTGGGGTTGTCCAAGAAATACCCGTCAGAATAACTTTTACTAAGCCTGGCCTCAGACTGTCTCTGACTATTCTTAAAAGACCAAAACGCCAAATTGTGTAAAGGATCTTGAACAATCTAAAAAATTGTTTCACAAGGCCCTCTCTAGCAAACGTTCGATACGCTTCTCAATGCGTTCCACATCGTCGCGTAAACGTCTTATTTCATCTTTATGGCGCACTAATTCTTCTCTTTTAACAAGCGTTGGTTTTTCATGAATAAGATATTCTAAAACGCTAGTGCCAACATCCTGAAGTACATTTTGCCCAAATTGCTTACTTTGTTGAGCCGCCTGCATGATTCTATGGGCCATGGGATCGCCAACCAGCTTGGATAAATCTTCCTCAGCCTCCCAGCGCAGCTGACCTGCCAAAGTAGATACAACCTGGGCCAAATCCACATCACCCGATACTTTGACGTGCTTTACAGCAGCATCTTTACCGCCCGCAATATAAGCATTAAAAACATCTGTGCCGATTGTTAATGTGACATTTGGTTCGCTGGGCGATTGATCCGCCAAAACAAAATGTCCTTGATCAGTGACGACCAAGGACATTTCTACAACGGGTAAAACTAATTTGATTGTTTTATCTTTTTGCTTTTGTAAAAGATCACTGGCCCAAGATTCTTGGGCCAGTAAATAATTTAAAGCATGTACGATCGTTTTCAGATCAGACCAACTGTTGAATACCGGCTAGCACCCAACCACCTTGACCATTAACAGGCTTGGTCAAATTCCAAACCTCAACGAAAGACTCAGCAGGACCATCCGCTTGCTCACGAATCATTCCTGAGAAACGAACGCTAGCCAAATAAACATCCTGTAATGATTCAACGCCTAACAAATCAGCCTCAATAGTTACTACCTCGGTGCGATTCTGCTCAGTGGCACGGGCCTGAAGATCCTGATTGAGCTCTGCAAACATTTCTGGAGTAGCAAATTCTCTCAACTTCTCTAAGTCGCCGCGATCCCAAGCTTCTTGTAAATGTACAAAATGTTTTTTTGCATTTAACAAGAAAGATTCTTGATCAAAGTCTTTAATTGCAACTTCTGCGACGGCTACCTCAACAACTGGAGCAGCTGATGATGAACCCGTGTTGACAGGTTCTTGACGATCAAAGCGCTGTTGGTTTTCCCATGACGCTCCGCCAGCAGGGCTGGTTTTGTAGGTTGCTTGACCTTTATTGGCAAAACGTCTAAATAACCAAAGGCCAATCATCGCAACAGCCGCTACCATTAAAAAGCCCATTAAAAACGATGCTGCTGCCTCACCCAAACCAAAATGTGACAACAACCAACCAAGACCCAAGCCAGCAGCCAAGCCGCCTAGGATGCCGCCCATACCAAAACCTTTTTTCGGTTGTGCAGCAGCTGGTGCAGCAGCTGGCTTAGCAGCGGTTGCAGGAGCAGCAGTTGGTGCTTGAGCAGGTTGCGCTGGAGCAGCTTGTTGTTTTTGAGTGACGCTTTGTGATTGTTTGCCAACGCTCTTGGATCCCCCCATGCGTTTAGCGTTTGCATCAAAAGATGCGCCCATCAACACAAATGAAGAAAGAACCAAATAAACCAAACTTTTCTTAAACATTTTTAACCTCTCAAAAAATCCGTAAGTATCAGTATTTATAACCAATATGCAATGCAACAATACCACCAGTAAGTGAGTGGTATTCGACCTTATCAAATCCCACACTTTCCATCATGGTTTTTAAAGTTTCTTGATCTGGATGCATTCTGATTGACTCTGCAAGATATCGGTAACTCTCAGAATCTCCGGCAACCTTTTCGCCAAGCCATGGGAGTATCTTAAATGAATAAGCATCATAAATTGGCTTTAGTGCATCAACGGGCTTAGAAAACTCCAAAACCATGGCTTTACCACTCGGTTTGATCACCCTCAACATTTCTTTCAGGGCCACTTCTTTGTGCGTCATATTTCGCAGGCCAAATGCAACAGTGGTCAAATCAAAAT
The DNA here is from genome assembly GCA_040377355.1 of Burkholderiaceae bacterium. GTDB lineage: Bacteria > Pseudomonadota > Gammaproteobacteria > Burkholderiales > Burkholderiaceae > Polynucleobacter. Next base: position 2,430 of record JBEIOY010000065.1, read on the forward strand.
AATTATTTGGAAATGGTATTTGCTCGGCATCCACCTGAACGCATGGCAAATAGTAACCTTTATCAATTAAGCGATTGCGGCCAAAGCCAAGCATGGATGCATTGATATCAGTCAACCAAACTTGGCCACCTGTTTCACGCTCAAGACCAACAGATTTTGCAAAACTCAAAGATAGGTCGCCGGTTCCGCCTGCAATATCCAAAATCTTTTGACCGGGTCGAACAGCAGCCTTGCTGATTGTGAAATGCTTCCACAAGCGATGCATTCCACCAGACATCAAATCATTCATGATGTCGTACTTATTTGCTACAGAATGAAAAACCTCAGCAACCTTGCTTGCTTTTTCGGTTTCATCAACTGTTTTATAACCAAAATGTGTTTGAGCCATGATTAATTAGTGCCCACAAGAGCGCGGATCATCTTTCACCATTGGAATATCTCTACTGGCACCAGCTTGTTCCATTCGATCTAGATAGTCTTGCCACATTTCCTCTTGATTGATGCACATGTCGTAAAGATAGTCCCAACTGAAAATACCAGAGTCATGCCCATCAGAAAATACTGGCTTGATGGCGTAATGACCCACTTGCTCAATGTTGTTGATCAACACATCACGCTTACCGGTTTGCAAAGTTTCTTGACCAACACCATGGCCCCTGACTTCAGCAGACGGTGACCAAACTCTTAAAAATTCAAATGGCAATTGATAAGTTTTATTGTCGTAAGCCAACTCTAAAACTTTGGATTGTTGGTGAACAATGATGTTTTGAGGCAGCGGCGCTTTTTCTGTTGAGCTCATGATTAAACCAATACTCTTTCAATGCCGCCTTGATTAGCATTTTTTACATAATCAGCCATCCAGTTTTCACCTAAGAGGTGATTGGCCATTTCAACCACGATGTAATCAGCTTTAGTACCTGAGTCTTCATCGAACCTTGATAAACCTTGCAAACATGAAGGGCAGCTGGTCAAGATTTTTACCTGGCCATCAAAATCATCCCTCAACTCATCCGCACCTTTTTTCATTTCAATTTCTTTGCGGAAACGAACTTGGGTTGAAATATCAGGACGAGTGATGGCCAATGTGCCAGATTCACCACAGCAACGCTCGTTCTTCGCGATCGCTGTGCCATCTTCAGTGGTCACCAAGCTATTCACTGTTTTCAAAGGATCTTGTAATTTCATTGGGCTGTGGCATGGGTCGTGATACATGTATCTCACCCCCTTGGCACCCTCTAACTTAATGCCCTTTTCTAACAAGAACTCATGAATATCAATGATTCTGCAACCAGGGAAAATCTTTTCGAATTCATAGCCTGCTAACTGGTCGTAACATGTGCCACAAGAAACCACGACTGTCTTGATGTCCAAGTAATTGAGCGTGTTGGCCATGCGATGGAAAAGCACACGGTTATCAGTAATGATCTTGTCTGCTTTATCAAAGTCTCCGGAACCTCTTTGCGGGTAACCGCAGCATAAATAGCCTGGTGGCAATACAGTTTGAACGCCTGTGTGCCACAACATCGCTTGAGTGGCCAAACCTACTTGAGAGAACAATCTTTCAGATCCACATCCCGGGAAATAGAACACTGCTTCCGTATCAACAGATGTGGTTAGTGGATTTCTGATGATAGGCACTACATCAGAATCTTCAATGTCCAATAAAGCTCTGGCAGTTTTCTTAGGTAAATTGCCCGGCATCTTTTTATTGATGAAGTGAATCACTTGCTCTTGAATTGGCGGCTTCGTGACAGTTGAGCGCGGCTTTGCTGCTTGCGTCTTGGCAAACTTCTTCAGCAAATCATGCGCCAAACGTTGTGCCTTATAACCCCAATCAATCATCAACTTTCTAGTTAATTGAATGGTTTCAGGATTGGTGGCATTCAAGAAGAACATCGCTGCCGTTGCACCTGGATTGAATTTCTTCTGCCCCATTTTTCGCAACAAATTACGCATGTTCATGGTGACATCACCAAAGTCAATCTTAACTGGGCATGGGGCCAAACACTTATGACAAACCGTGCAGTGCGCAGCAACATCATCAAAAGCTTCCCAATGTTTTACAGAAACACCGCGTCTTGTTTGCTCTTCATACAAGAAGGCCTCAACCAACAACGATGTGGCCAAAATTTTATTGCGTGGGCTATACAACAAGTTGGCGCGTGGCACGTGTGTAGCGCAAACAGGTTTACATTTTCCGCAGCGAAGGCAATCTTTGATGCTTGTTGCTATGGCACCAATATCACTTTGTTGCATGATGAGAGATTCATGTCCCATCAACCCAAAACTTGGTGTATAGGCGTTTCTCAAATCAGCGCCCTGCATTAACTTACCTTTGTTGAAACGACCTTCTGGGTCAATTCTCATCTTGTAAGATCTGAAATCTTTGATTTCAGCTTCGGTTAAGTATTCAAGTTTGGTGATACCAATGCCATGCTCACCCGAAATCACACCATTTAAAGATCTAGCCAACTTCATGATGCGATCAACTGATTGATGAGCATCTTGAAGCATGTCGTAATTGTCAGAATTTACCGGGATGTTGGTGTGAACGTTGCCATCACCCGCATGCATGTGCAATGCCACAAAAACGCGACTACGTAGAACCTTTTTGTGAATAACTTCACACTCTTTCAAAATAGGCTCAAACGAAACGCCACTAAAGATATTTCTTAGCTCAGCCCTGACTTGCAGCTTCCATGAGGAGCGCAAACTTCTGTCTTGCAAAGCTGAGAAGTATTGGTCCATATTCTGTGACCAGCCCAACCACTCTTGTCTAACCGAAGCAATTAATTGCAAAGCCTGAACAACACGGCCTTCGAGCAAATCAGCCTCAGGCACATCACCATCCTCTGACTTACCTAGCGGCAAATTACCTTGCTGAAGGAAACTTTCAAGCTCATTCAAAAGCTGAAGTTTATTTTTCAAAGAAAGTTCAATGTTGATGCGCTCAATACCGTCGGTATATTCACCCATGCGATCCAAAGGAATCACAACATCTTCATTCACTTTGAATGCGTTTGTGTGGCGTGCAATAGCAGCAGTTCTGGCGCGATCTAACCAAAACTTCTTGCGAGCTTCCGCGCTGACAGCAACGAAACCTTCACCAACTCTTGTGTTGGCCATGCGAATCACTTCGCTCGCAGCCATCGCAACAGCATTCTCATCATCACCAACGATGTCACCAATCAAAACCATTTTTGGCAACACATTGCGCTTTGACTTGGTAGCGTAGCCAACTGCTTTTAAATAGCGTTCATCCAAGTGCTCAAGACCCGCCAAGATGGCGCCGCCTTGTTTGGTTTGTTGATCTAAATACGCCTTGATTTCAACAATGCTTGGAATGGCATCACGTGCTTGACCAAAGAACTCCAAGCAAACAGTGCGAATTTGTTTTGGCATGCGATGCAAAACCCATCTTGCACTGGTGATCAAACCATCGCAACCTTCTTTTTGAATGCCCGGCAAACCTGATAAAAATTTATCAGTCACATCTTTACCTAAGCCTTCTTTACGGAAGGTTTTGCCTTTAATCTTTAACTCTTCAGTTTTGATTACTTTTTGACCAGGAGCATAAGAACCATCTGACCAAACCAATTTGAAAGTGGCGAAGTCGACATCATGAATTTTGCTCATGTTGTGACCAATGCGCTCAACATCTAACCAGTTGCCATCCGGATCAACCATTCTCCATGACGCCAAGTTATCCAGCGCGGTACCCCACAAAACCGCTTTTTTACCGCCCGCATTCATGGCGATGTTTCCGCCAATGCAACTGGCTTCAGCAGAAGTAGGATCTACAGCAAAAACATTGCCAGATTTATCTGCTGCATCAGAAACTCTTTTGGTAACAACTCCGGCACCAGAATAAATTGTGGCAACCTCTTCACTCAAACCTGGTAAACGAATCATCTCTACAGGGCCTAGAGTTTCTAGCTTTTCTGTATTGATAACCGCTGACATTGGTGACAAAGGAATTGCTCCACCTGTGTAACCAGTACCGCCTCCGCGAGGGATGATGGTTAAACCGAGCTCAATACAGCCCTTGACCAGGTTGGGGATTTCTTCTTCTGTGTCAGGCGTTAAAACAACGAATGGGTATTCAACACGCCAATCAGTTGCATCAGTCACATGAGAAACGCGAGCCAAGCCGTCATAGGCAATATTGTCTGCAGCAGTGAACTTGCCCAACACTTTGCGGACACGTTTGCGCAAGAGCGCTACACGATCAAATTCAGCATTGAACTGATCAACAGCTAGTTTTGCGCTATCAACTAATTTGCCAACCTTGTCGGCCAAATCAGTGGTCATTCTTTTTTGAACTTCTGTCAAACGATGATTCAAGGCCTCAATCAGTTGCTTGCGACGACCTGGATTATCAAGAAGATCATCTTGAAGATAGGGGTTACGCTGAACAACCCAAATATCACCCAATACTTCATAAAGCATTCTGGCTGAACGCCCGGTTTTTCTTCCGGCCCTTAATTCATCAAGAATTTGCCAAGCTTCTTCACCCAATAAACGGATAACGATCTCTCTGTCTGAGAAAGATGTGTAGTTATAAGGTATCTCACGCAGACGAGGGGCATTTTGAGGATGCTCTGTCATGCTGTGGAGGGGCAAAGGTGCGTTCATATCATCACTTTTAACTAAAAAGCCATTTTAAAGGACTATCGAGATCTTCGCCTTAATCGTCCTTAAGCCCCCTTTGTGACCTTAGATAGCGCAAGGTCATCAAAGTAATCCAAGCCAACGACCGATGGAATTCCAAAACTCTCCAGGAATCAGCAATAAAGCGTAAGTCATGGTGACATAACGTAAAAACTTGCCGATTGCCATGTAAATCATGCATGAAAACCATGGCAA
>JBEIOY010000045.1:0-8862 GCA_040377355.1 Burkholderiaceae bacterium
GCAAATTTACTGCGTGAAGAAAAAGTTTTATTGGTTCAGGGCAGTGGTTTTAATTGGCCAAAGCCAGATCATTTCAGAATTGTTTTCTTGCCGCATGAAGATGTTTTGCGTGAGGCAATTGCAAGACTCGCTAAGTTCTTGAAGCGTTATCGCCAAAAACACGGCAAAAAGTAAGTCAATTTCTTGCAGATGTCAGCAGTAACAAATAAGCAGCAGTAAATTTTATTTTCACCTTTATTTAAGTAAGAGTTTTTAGTTATGAAACCTATTCAAGTTGGCCTCCTGGGCATCGGTACTGTTGGCGGTGGTGTGTTCAATGTGCTTGAGCGCAATCAAGAGGAAATCACCCGTCGTGCTGGCCGTGGCATTCAGATTCACACAGTCGCTGACCTTGATATCAAGCGTGCTGAAGAATTAGTCAAGGGTCGCGCCAAGGTTGTAGGCGATGCCAAACAGGTTGTAAATAATCCTGAAATTGATATTGTGGTTGAATTGATCGGCGGCTATGGCATCGCTAAAGAGTTGGTGTTGGCCGCTATCAACAATGGCAAACACGTGGTGACTGCCAATAAAGCACTATTGGCAGTTCATGGAAACGAAATCTTTGCTGCTGCTCAAGCCAAAGGCGTTACGGTTAATTTTGAAGCTGCGGTTGCTGGCGGTATCCCAATCATCAAAGCCTTGCGTGAAGGTTTGACTGCCAACCGAATCGAGTGGATTGCCGGCATCATCAACGGCACCACTAATTTTATTTTGTCTGAAATGCGCGATAAGGGTTTGGACTTCGATGTTGCTTTAAAAGAGGCTCAGCGTTTAGGTTACGCAGAAGCAGATCCGACATTTGATATTGAAGGTGTGGATGCGGCTCACAAAGCCACCATCATGAGTGCGATTGCGTTTGGTATTCCGGTGCAATTTGATAAGGCTCATATTGAAGGAATCACCAAACTATCAGCCATAGATATTAAATATGCTGAGCAATTGGGTTATCGCATCAAGCTATTGGGCATCACCAAAAAAACCAAAGATGGTATTGAGTTGCGTGTTCATCCAACCTTGATTCCAACAAAACGTTTGATCGCAAACGTTGAGGGTGCCATGAACGCAGTTCAGGTAATGGGTGATGCTGTCGGAACAACTCTTTACTACGGTAAAGGCGCAGGGGCAGAACCAACAGCTTCAGCCGTGATTGCGGATTTAGTTGATGTGGCTCGCTTGCAAACAGCCGACCCTGAGCACCGCGTTCCGCACCTCGCATTCCAGCCAGGCTCAATGGTCAATACAACCATCATGCCGATGAGTGAGATCACTACCAGTTACTACTTGCGTTTGCGTGTGGCAGACGTGACAGGAGTCTTGGCTGATATCACCCGTATTTTGGCAGACAACAGCATTTCAATTGATGCCATGTTGCAACGTGAAGCAGGTGATGGTGAAAATCAAACTGATCTCATCATGTTGACGCATGAGACCAAAGAGAAAAATATTTTGGCTGCTATTACCAAGGTTGAGGCTTTGAAAACTGTTGAAGGTTCAGTCACAAAAATTCGTTTAGAAAACTTAAGTTAATTTAATTACACAATGCACTACATTTCAACCCGTGGTCATAACGCCCATCAAACCTTTTCAGAGATCCTTCTAGGCGGCTTGGCTGCTGACGGAGGTTTGTATTTGCCGGTTAAGTACCCGCAGGTCACGCCGACACAGCTAGATGCCTGGCGAGGATTGTCATATGCTGATTTAGCATTCGAAGTTTTGAGCCTCTATTGTGATGACATCCCTCAAGAAGACCTCAGAGCTTTGGTCAGAAAAACTTACACTGCTGAAGTTTATTGCAATGGTCGTGCCGATGATTTGGCAAAAGATATCACGCCGATTCATTGGTTAGGTGATGAGCAGGGCACTCGTTTGGGGCTATTGAGTTTGTCTAATGGCCCAACCTTGGCATTCAAAGACATGGCCATGCAGTTGTTGGGTAACTTATTTGAGTACATCTTGAATAAACAAGGTCAAGAATTGAATATCTTGGGCGCTACCTCCGGCGACACTGGAAGTGCGGCTGAGTACGCGATGCGCGGTAAAAAAGGCGTTCGTGTTTTCATGCTTTCACCCAAGGGCAAGATGAGCTCCTTCCAAGTGGCTCAGATGTATTCCTTGCAAGATGAAAATATTTATAACATTGCCATCGATGGTGTTTTTGATGATGCTCAAGATATTGTTAAAGCGGTGAGCAATGATCATGCATTCAAGGCCCGTCAAAAAATTGGTACTGTGAACTCAATCAATTGGGCGCGCGTGGTTGCTCAGGTTGTTTATTACTTCCAAGGTTATTTGTTAGCCACAAAAAATAGTACCGAGAAAGTTTCATTTTGCGTTCCATCAGGTAACTTTGGTAACGTTTGCGCAGGCCATATTGCTCGCATGATGGGCTTGCCGATTGAAAAATTAGTTGTGGCCACCAATGAGAATGACGTCTTGGATGAGTTCTTTAAGACAGGTGTTTACAGAGCGCGTAAATCAGCTGAAACCTTCCATACCACCAGCCCATCAATGGATATTTCCAAAGCAAGTAATTTTGAACGCTTTGTCTATGACTTGATGGGTCGTGATGCTGCAAAAACTGCGCAGATGTTCAAGGATGTTGAAATCAAGGGTGGTTTTGACTTATCACAAGACCCTGCGTATAAAAATATTGCTCAATATGGTTTTGTGTCTGGGAAGAGTACACATCTCAATCGCTTGGACACCATTAGAGGTATGTATTCTAAGTACGGTGTAATGATTGATACACACACAGCGGACGGCGTCAAAGTTGCTCGCGAAAATCTACAAAGCAATATCCCAATGTTGATTTTAGAAACAGCACTGTCAATCAAGTTTGCCGAGACAATCGAAGAAGCCCTTGGCAGAACACCTGACCGTCCAGCATCATTCATTGGCATTGAAGATAAGCCGCAGCGCGTTGTTGAAATGCCGGTGAATGTTCATCAAGTAAAAGACTTCGTTGCTGGCCACACGGGGCTGTGATTCATGAGCCAAGTTCAAGCCCAGCAAAATTCTCTAACGATGACTAAGAGTTCTTTGCCTGTTGTTGGATTTGTTGCCTATTCTGGAACTGGCAAAACAACCTTGATCGAAAAGTTGATCACTTTCTTGACTGAGAGATCCTACAGGGTTTCAGTCATCAAACACACGCATCATCACTTTGATATTGATAAACCCGGTAAAGATTCTTATCGCCATCGCGAGGCCGGTGCCTCTGAAGTTCTGATGTTGTCTGATCAACGTTGGGTGCTCATGCATGAGCTTAGACAAAGCCCTGAGCCCACTATTGAGCAACAGCTAAGCATGCTATCTCCCTGTGACTTGGTGATTGTTGAAGGTTTTAAAAATGCCAATATTCCAAAAATTGAATTATGGCGCTTTGAGCATGATGAATGCGCGGCTAATTCTCTTAAAGCTAATCAAGACAACTTTATTCAGGCGCTTGCCTACCCAGGCGGTATTGATGCTGTCAACAAGCCAGATTTAACAAGAGATATTCCGGTACTTGATCTAGATAATATTGAAGAGGTGGCACAACAAGTCCTTTCAATAGCCGGTGTTTTGGCAAAGTAAGCCTAAAACCATTAGACTCAGACGATGTCGCAAGCCATGAACAAACCTCCCATGAAAACTGCTACTGAGGCTCTTGAGCACCTATTGGCTAAAGCAAAGCCCATGGGAGAAGTTGAAGTGGTCAGTACTCAAGATGCCTTGGGCAGAATCTTGGCTTCGGACATCCTAAGCCAAGTAGATGTTCCACCAATGAACAACACGCAAATGGATGGCTATGCCGTTCGTGTGGCTGATATCCAATCAGCGGGACAAAGTTTTAATGTTTCCCAACGCATTCCGGCTGGGCATGTTGGTACAGAGCTCGCATCAGGCACGATTGCCAGAATTTTCACTGGTGCCACTATTCCACCTGGCGCTGATGCAGTCGTGATGCAGGAGGACTGTGAAGTCAATGGTGATCAAATCGTCATTCAAGAAATTCCTAAGCAGGGTCAATGGATTCGTCTACGGGGCGAAGATTTAAAAGCGGGGTGCGTGGCCTTAAGCAAGGGTACTTATCTCAGAGCTCAAGAGTTAGGCGTTGCTGCTTCTGCTGGACATCATCAATTGCCTGTGACAAAAAAAATCAAGGTGGCTGCTTTTTTCACTGGGGATGAGTTGACTTTGCCGGGTCATCCACTCAAGCCTGGAGCTATTTATAACTCCAACCGAGACACTCTATTGGCATGTATTCGTTCATTGGGTTGTGAGCCAACCGATCTGGGTATCGTTCCAGACACTTTGGAGGCTACCCGAGATGCTTTGCGACGCGCCAGCAAAGATCATGATTTGATCATCACATCTGGTGGAGTATCAGTGGGTGAGGAGGATCATATCAAGCCAGCCGTGAATGCTGAAGGTCGCTTAGATATGTGGCAAATCGCGATCAAGCCAGGTAAGCCATTGGCTTTTGGTGCCGTCCGAAAGCAGGGAGCTGAGCATTTAGAAACTTGGTTCATGGGATTGCCGGGTAATCCAGTATCTAGTTTTGTCACATTTCTCTTGTTTGTACGTCCCTTCATCGCCAAGTTGCAGGGAAGATCGCATGCGAATGCTCCAGTGATTAAGATGCGCGCTGATTTTGATTGGCCAAAGGCTGATCGTCGCAATGAATTTTTGCGTGTCCGCATCAATGCTCAAGGTGGCTTAGATTTATTCCCCAATCAAAGCTCAGGTGTTTTAACCAGCGCTTCATGGGCGGATGGTTTGGTCGACAACCCGCCACTTCAAGCCATCAAGCCAGGCGATATGGTGAAGTACATCCCTTTTTCAGGAATGATTTAAGCTATTGCTATGAAAATAACCATTAAATTCTTTGCTTCTTTGCGGGAGACCTTGAAAATATCTGAACAGCAGCTCGATGTTCCTGCATCCGTGAAAACATTGACGGAGTTGCGTCATCATTTGATGGGCAGGGGTGAATCATGGTCTGAAGCATTGGCAGAAGGTAAAGCGGTACGCATGGCTTTGAATCACCAAATGGTTGAAGGTGATACAGCTCTGATTGACCAAGCTGAAGTGGCTTTCTTTCCTCCAGTGACGGGCGGATAAACATGCCAGTGCGCATTCAAACTGAAGATTTTGATCTTTCACAAGAGATCAAGCAATTGCGAGCCGGTGATGCACGCGTTGGCGCGGTGGCCACTTTTGTGGGCACAGTGCGTGATCGTAATGACGGCTCTGATGTTGCTGCGATGACCTTAGAGCACTACCCAGGCATGACCGAAAAGTCTCTTGAGGAAATCATTGAAAAAGCCAAAGCTCGTTGGGATATTTTTGAAGTTTTGATCATTCATCGTGTGGGACCATTGAATATTGAAGATCAAATTGTTTTAACGGCCGTGACCAGCGCTCATCGTGGTGAAGCTTTTGCCGCTTGCGAATATGTGATGGACTACCTCAAAACTTTAGCGCCGTTTTGGAAAAAAGAAGATACGTCTGAAGGTGCTCGCTGGGTCGATGCACGCTTAAGCGATGATGAAGCTCTGAAGAAGTGGCAGTAATACTGCCAAATCTTTCAAACTCCTCAAAAATTACATCAAACGTTTGAATGGCGGCAAGCCCGCTAGAATTTTTTTGCCATAAGGCTTGGTTTTCAATCGCTTATCTAAAACGATGATGGTCGCATGATCAGTTTCTGTCCTAATACCACGACCTACCCATTGCTGCAACTTTAAAGCAACCGCTGGAACACTGATTTCATAAAAAGGATTCCCTTGATTTTTTTCTAGCCATTCTGATTTGGCCTCTTCAATGGGTGAATCAGGCGGTGCAAAAGGTAACTTGGTGATCAAGACGGCCTCACAAAGCTTTCCAGGAAGATCCAAGCCTTCACCGAAACTTTGCATGCCAAACAAAATACTGCGTTGATCATTCTTGATGCGTGACTCGTGTTGACTGATTAATTTGTTGCGAGGCATATCGCCTTGCATCAAGACATCCTGTAAAAAATCATTGGGCAAGTCTTCATGAACCTGTTTCATTTGTTTTTTGGATGTGAACAACACCAAAGCACCATGCTTCAAATCTTTTAGCTGCTTGGGGATTTCTTCTGAGAGTTCATCTGTGTGCCCTTGGGGGTTAGCGCTCGGACAGTTGATCATTTCTGGGACGATGAACGTGCCTTGCTCTTCATAATTGAAGGGGGATTCAGCCTCAAGTGTGTTGGTTTTTGGGAACCAGTTCAAACCAGTTTGCCCCAAGAAATACTGAAAATCGCCCATGGTTCTGAGGGTTGCAGATGTCAAGATGGCCGCCGAGCTGGTAGACCAAAGTGTCTGAGCTAAATTTTGAGCTGCGCTGATGGGTGAGGCATGAAGTTTGAAATCAAATGTGGATCCCAGGTCCTGCCACTCAACCCATTTGGCAATGGGAGGATTTGCATCGGCTTGCATCAAGTGCCAGGTGTTTGATAGATTTTCAGTTTTTGATTGATAACTGCCAATTTCTAAAATGGCAGGACTGAATGAATCTTTATCAATACTGTTATTTCTTTGATCGTTGAGTTGCTGCAGAATTTTATTGACCCGATTATTCAAGGCAATTGCCAGAGGGCCTATGGTTTCCGCATAACTGGCGAACTCAGGGCTTAACTCACCATTTTTAAAACGTTGTATGACTTGCTCGTGGGTCACAAAATTAGCCAACCTCAATGAGTTGATCATTTGCTTTGTGTGCATGATCAAGTCTTCAACGTAAGCGTGAACTTCTTCCACCGTTTTTCCTGAAGAGTCCGGTAGCAGAGCATCTGCACGCAAGACCGCTGCCATGATTTTTTCTAGCCACCGAGTGCTGGCAATCAAACCTACCGATGAGGCAAAGTGTTTGATACCTACCTGAGGAAGATTATGGGCTTCATCAAAGATATAAAGTGTTTCCGATGGGTCAGGAAGTATCTTGGACCCTGAGGCAATCGTCGAAATCACCAAATCATGATTTGCAATAATCAAATCTGCTTTGACAAGATCGCGTCTGGCATTGAAATAAGGACACACGTTGAAGCGTTGACAATGTCTGCCTAAGCATGAACTTCTTTCTGCAGCAATTCTGGGCCACATGCTATCGGTTATTTCTGGGGGAGCAGTGTCTTTGTCGCCATTCCATGAGCCATCACTTAAGCTAGCTAGTGCGTCTGCAAAACTATCTTTATCTTTTTCTTTAGGAGGGCTATCCCAGTTGGCATCTTCAAACAGCGCTGTTTGTTTGGTTTTTCCGCTGACTTGTTCTAAACGAATATTGCACACATAACGACTCCGACCTTTGGCCAAAGCATATTCAAAAGAGATGGGTGATAGATCTGCCAAATTAGGCAAATCTTTTTGCATGAGCTGCTCTTGAAGGGCGACAGTGCCGGTGCTGATGATCACACGCTTATTGAGTAGCTTACTGAAAACAATCGCTGGAATGAGGTAACCAAGCGTTTTACCAACGCCTGTTTTACCCTCAACCACCAAAATATTGTCGCCATCTCGGATGTCTTTGGCGCTTTTAGCTTGGCTCAAGGTCTGAGCAATGTGGGCGAACATTTGCTCTTGGCCAACTCGAGTCTTAAAGCCCGGCCAGTTTGCCTGGACAGCTTGGTAAAACTCTTCGATCTTTTCCTGAATCTCTTTTAAGTTCTTGTTACTCACGCAAAAAATCCGGGTTTGAGGTTTTTGGGGAGTTTTTTGATCTGGCTCTCAGCTTTGGAGGCCTCGGAACGGTTTTCAAAAGCCTGCTGGCCGATCAATTTGACAGGACTTCTGCCTCGGGTGTATTTGGCGCCCGTGCCATTGTTATGTGCGTTAATACGGTTCTCCAGGTCATTGGTGATGCCAGCGTAGTAGCTTCCATCAGAACATTCCAAGAGATATAAACACCATGACATGCCTCTATCATAAAGCCAGCAATTTATTTGATCTAAATCACTTGAAATTGAGGCTTATGTACCCACATACTTGACATGAATAATGGGAGATATCCATGAGGCTAGATAAATTAACCAGTAAGTTCCAGGAAGCTCTGGGCGAAGGCCAAAGCTTGGCTTTGAACGCTGATAACCAATACATTGAGTCTGAGCACGTCCTTTTAGCAATGTTGCAGCAAGCTGACAGCACTGCTAAGTCACTGATCAATCGAACTGGTGGGAATGCTCTTGCCTTGGAAAAAGCAAGTCAAGCCTTGATCTCCAAGTTACCTCAGGTGCAGGGCACGGGTGGCGATGTACAAATCGGGCGTTCCTTGGCTGCTCACTTGAATCTAACTGAAAAGGAAGCGGCTAAGCGAGGCGATGATTTCATCGCCGGTGAACTTTTCTTATTGGTCTTGAGCGATGATAAGGGTGACCTTGGTAAAGCAATCAAGGCCGCTGGCATTACCCGTAAAACTTTAGAAGCTGCTATTGAAGCAGTTCGTGGAGGACAGTCTGTGAATAGTGCTGATGCTGAAAATCAACGTGAAGCTTTGAAAAAATACACCCTCGACTTAACCGAGCGTGCGCGTCTTGGTAAATTAGATCCCGTTATTGGTCGCGATGATGAAATTCGTCGTGCGATTCAAATTTTGCAACGCCGTACTAAAAACAATCCCGTATTGATTGGTGAACCAGGCGTTGGTAAGACGGCCATTGTTGAAGGTTTGGCTCAAAGAATCATTGATGGCGAAGTTCCTGAAACCTTAAAAAACAAACGCGTTCTAGTTTTGGATATGGCCTTGCTATTGGCTGGAGCCAAGTACCGCGGAGAATTTGAAGAACGCTTAAAAGCTGTTTTGAGTGATGTGGCAAAA
>JBEIOY010000008.1:0-20503 GCA_040377355.1 Burkholderiaceae bacterium
ACGCATGGCCAAGCTGTCCATGTCGTGACTCCTGTGAGACTCTAAAACATAAGACTGTAAGAGCGTGTCGTGCTCAATACCGCCTAGCTTGATGCCACAACCATCAAAAATATGAATGTCATATTTAAGGTTTTGACCAAGTTTGGCATGCTCATGGCTCTCTAACCATGGCTTGAGTTTTTCTAGCGCTGCCTTTTTATCTAATTGATCTTCATTGGTGCTGTGCGCCAAAGGAATATAACAAGCTTCACCGGGCGAAACAGCTAAAGAAATACCCACGAGATCAACTCTTAATGCGTCAAGGCCTGTTGTTTCAGTATCAACACAAGTTAAGGTGGCTGAATTGATTTTCTTTAACCAAACATCTAATTCTGCTTCAGTGGTCACGCATGAATAATGACGCTCGATTTTTTCAGTGGGTAGCTCTGCCACAAAGCCTAATAGGTCACCGCCTGAAAATTCTTTTGTATCAGTTATTTTTGTTGCGGATATTGATGCTCCTGCTTCAACCCCTACTTCAGTTCCTTGTCCTGCTACTTGAGTAAATGAACCAGTATTTGATGAGCCGCGATCCAAATCCCTCAACAAAGATTTAAACCCAAATTGTGTGAACAGCTCTCTGAGAGCTTCTTTATCTTCTGACTTTGCATGCAACTCATGCAAACCAATCAAATGCTCATTTAGATCACAATCAATTTTGACTGTGACCAATTCTCTGGCTTTTGGCAACCAATCGAGACTGGCACGTAAATTCTCACCAACCACTCCCTTCACCTCGGAAGATCGCTTCATCAACTCATCCAAGGTACCAAATTCATTCAACCATTTGACTGCAGTTTTAGGTCCTGCCTTGGGCACCCCGGGAACGTTGTCCACACTATCGCCCATGATGGATAGGTAGTCCACGATTCTTTCAGGTGGAACGCCAAATTTATTTAATACGCCAGCACTATCTAATCGCTCCTCTGTCATGGTGTTGATCAAGCTAATGCCTGGCTCAACTAATTGAGCTAAATCTTTATCGCCTGTAGAAATAAGAACACTCCAATTGGCTGCCTTGGCTTGCTTGGCCAAAGTTCCGATCACGTCGTCGGCTTCGATACCTGGCACCACTAACACAGGCCAACCCATGGCGCGCACCACCTGATGTATTGCTTCAATCTGTAAAACCAAATCTTCTGGCATGGATGAACGATTGGCTTTGTACTCTGGGTACATCTCATCGCGGAATGTTTTTCCTTTGGCATCAAAGACACAGGCGATGTGATCTGCGTCCAACTCAGTTCTTGCACGCCTCATCATGCTGACCATGCCTTGAATAGCGCCGGTTGGAAAACCTTGCGCATTGCGTAAATCTGGCATGGCATGAAAGGCACGGTAAAGGTAACTAGAACCGTCAACTAGTAAAAGGCGATGTGTAGACATCCCACAATCGTACAATTGAAGCATGAAGACTCCGACTTTTTCTCAAATGAACCCCCAAAAAAACACGCCTTTTAAGCTTGTTTTAAGTGGCCTTATCACCACATTAATCCTTGTATCTCAAGGACTTATGGCGCAGAACATGCAAGGTTTAAGTGCGGAGGAATTGCAAAGAATCAATCAGCAACCCATTGCTCCAAAAGTTAAAAATAATGCTGAAACTGGCAAATTGACTGAAAAAAAGCCAACTTTTCAGCATCAAGAGGCTGATGGGACAACCATCAAGGAATATAAAGAAGGTGGCAAAGCAACCGAAGTTATTGTTGAAAGCTCCTTTGGAACTCGCTACGAACTTAGCACTCCTGATGATGCGGCATCACCCAGAATCAGAGATCAAAACGTCAATCGCGTACCAACGATTCGAATGCCTTTTTAATAGTTATGGCGGTCTTCACATCAGTCACTCTCGATGAAGTCAATGCTTGGTTACAACAGAACTACCAAGTAGGAACTGCTTTAGAAATAAAAGGTATCAGCAGCGGTATCGAGAATTCTAATTTTTTCTTGACCACCCAAATTGATGGCATTCAAAAAGAATTTGTTTTGACTTTGTTTGAGCGCTTATCAAAAGAACAATTGCCCTACTATTTGGAGTTAATGGAGCATCTGTCTAAAAAAGGCATCAAGGTTCCAGCTCCCATCAGAGATAAAGTGCATCAAATCGTCGGTGATTTAAATGGCAAGCCTGCCACAATCGTCTCAAAGCTTTCTGGAAAATCATTTTTAAATCCTTCTGTGCGTCATTGCGAATTGGTTGGTGATGCTTTAGCTAAAATGCATTTAGCAGGTCTTGACTTCAAATCATCACAAACAAACCTGCGCAGCATTGATTGGTGGAAAAACACCGTACCCTTGGTCATTCCTCATCTCAATTCAGCTCAAGATCAACTGATTCAGTCAGAACTTGCGGCACAAATCAATTTCTTCAATAGTCCGGAATACCAATCACTGCCTTCTGGGCCAAGTCACTGCGATTTATTCCGAGATAATGTGTTGTTTGATGACGCATCCGGAAAAGATGAAATCGGTGGTTTTTTTGATTTTTACTTTGCCGGTAACGATAAATGGTTATTTGATTTAGCAGTCACCATCAATGACTGGTGCATCGATTTAGACACCGGTGAAATTGATCAAGCAAGATACGTAGGCATGCTTGAAAAATATCAAGCCGTCAGATCTTTTGAGCCTACTGAAATAAATGCTTGGAACATGATGTTGCGTGCAGCTGCCCTGCGCTTTTGGGTGTCTCGCCTCTGGGACTACCATCTTCCGCGAGAAGCAAAAATGCTGACGCCGCATGACCCTACTCATTTTGAGAGAATTCTGATCTCACGCCGTGAGGTAAGCTCTAACATTCCACATCACCCTGGTAAATATGCAACTAAATAAAGCACCTTCCATCGACGGTTACGTTTGGGTAAGACAAGGCTTCTGGCTTTTTAAGAAAAATCCATTGGCATTTTTGATGCTGGTATTTCTGTATGTCTTCATTGCTCAATTTGCAATCCTCATTCCGGTGTTTGGAGTTTTTGCGGTACTGCTTTTAACCCCAGCACTCACCGTTGGCTTTATGACAGCTTGTCAAATGGTTATTCGCGGAGAGAGGGTGATGCCCACGGTTTACCTTGCGGGTTTCAGGGGAACTGATCCAATCACCAAAAAGAATTTGTTGATCCTGGGCACAATCTATGCCTTTGCTATTTTGATTTTGAGTTTGATCGCCAGTGCTTTTATTGATTTCAAGCAATTGGTCACGCTCCTAACGCAACAACAACCGCCGACCATCAGAGACGTTCAAGGTCTTTACCTGGGGCTCAGTATTGGCTTGCTCCTTTATTTGCCAGTGGCCATGGTGATGTGGTTTGCGCCAATCTTGGTAGCTTGGGAAAAAATGTCAGTGGCGCAAGCGCTTTTTTCAAGCTGGATTGCTTGCTGGACCAATAAAGCTGCCTTTATTTTTTATTTGATGATTTGGGCGGCCTTCATTGTTGCCGTACCATTTTTCTTGGAAGCATTTCTTGATGGCATTGGTCTCAGAACCGCCATTCCATTCATCATCCCACCTTATTCAATGGCAGCACTGACAGTCATGTACTGCTCATTCTTTGCCACCTGGAAGGCTTGCTTCAACAAAGAGTGATCAATCAATGGCGGTTAATTTAGCAATCACTAATTGCAACCATTTGGGGCCATGACGATTGAAGTTCACATTGGCCTTGGCTTGATCGGCTTGACCCTCAATGGCCAAAATTCTTCCCTCACCAAACTTAGTGTGAAACACACTTTGCCCAACCCTAAAGCCATGTCCATTATCTCTTTGAGGCAAACTACTGATAGGTGCTGTGATAGCACTATTTCTGGAAGACATTGGAGTCGTGGCTGCCGGACCACCCCAATCACTGCCCTCAGACCATGACGGCATTCTGGTGGTGGTTGTACTGCTGCCCCAGCGCGCATCTTTATTCTTAGGCGTTAAATGCTTCAACGATTCTGCTGGCAACTCATCTAAAAATCTTGATGGCAAGTTATATCTCACCTGACCATGCAGTAATCTTGATTGGGTATGAGATAAAAATAGTCTTTCTTTGGCTCTTGTGATGGCCACGTACATCAAACGTCGCTCTTCTTCTAAACCATCATCTTCATTGATGCTATTTTCATGAGGGAACAAACCTTCCTCTAAGCCAGTGATGAACACGTTGGTGAACTCAAGGCCTTTGGCGGCATGCACTGTCATCAATTGCACAGCATCCTGACCAGCCTGCGCCTGGTTATCTCCTGCCTCTAGGGATGCGTGTGCCAAGAAACCAGCCAAAGGTGACATCTCGGTGATCACTTCATTCTGATCAGTGCCGGCCACTGTGTCTTGAGCAAAGCCCTCTTCAGCAACAAAAGCTGTTGCGGCATTCACCAATTCCTGTAAGTTCTCTACTCGATCTTGGCCCTCACGCTCCGTCAAATAATGCTGAATCAAACCGCTGTGCTGAATCACATAATCAACTGTTTCGGGCAAGGTGTTGTGCCGTGTGGCATCACGCATATGATCAATCAAGCGCACAAATGCTGAAATAGATGTTCCAGCTTTACCCTCTAGGTAAGGGGCCGCCGCATAAAAAGAACAATTATTCAATTTGGCACTATCTTGCAAAGTTTCAATGCTTTTAGCTCCAATGCCTCGAGTTGGAAAGTTCACCACTCGTGCAAAGGAAGTGTCGTCATTGGGGTTCTCTAATAAACGCAAATAGGCCAAAGCGTGTTTGATCTCGGCTCGTTCAAAAAATCGCAAACCGCCATACACACGATAAGGAATGCCCGCAGAAAACAATCCGTGCTCGATGATGCGCGACTGAGCATTGCTGCGATACAAAATGGCAATTTCAGTGCGCATGCTACCTGTATTGATCAAGCTCTTAATTTCATCAACCATCCACGCGGCTTCAGTTCCATCAGTGGCCGCCTCATAGACCCTCACAGGTTCGCCATGACCCGCATCGGTTCTGAGGTTTTTACCCAAACGCTCCGTGTTGTTGGCAATCAAATGATTAGCAGCATCCAGAATGTGCCCGTAGGAGCGATAGTTCTGTTCAAGCTTCACCAAGTATGGCTTGAAGTGGCGCTCGAACAATTTCATGTTCTCAACATCAGCGCCCCTGAAGGCATAAATACTTTGATCATCATCACCCACGGCAAACACAGAACACGGGTTTGATGTGCCGTGTCCAGATAGCAGCTTTAGCCATGCGTATTGCAAGGCATTGGTGTCTTGAAACTCGTCGACCAAAATATGACGGAATCGCTCTTGATAATGTTCACGAATCGGCTGATGATGCTTTAGAAGCTCATAACTGCGCAGCAGTAGCTCAGCAAAATCAACCACGCCTTCGCGTTGGCATTGCTCTTCATAGGCTTGATATAGCTCAACCATGGTGTTTTGAAAAGAATCTCCGCGATCCATGTCTTTGGCACGCATCCCTTTTTCTTTGACATGAGCAATAAAGTATTGGAGTTGCTTCGGTGGATATTTTTCATCATCAATTTTGAGTGACTTTAAAAGTCGCTTGATGGCAGACAATTGATCTTGGGTATCCAAAATCTGGAAAGTGGATGGCAGACCCGCATCTTTGTGATGGGCTCTCAATAAACGATTACACAGGCCGTGGAAGGTGCCAACCCACATACCCCTGGTATTGATGGGCATCATGGCAGAAAGACGCGTCAACATCTCTTTAGCAGCCTTGTTCGTGAAGGTCACGGCCAAGACGCCTACCGGGGATGCCTGACCCGTCTGAATCAACCAAGCAATTCTGGTGGTCAGTACCTTGGTTTTACCGCTGCCAGCACCAGCTAAAATCATGGCTGATTGACTGTTACCTGCCTCATTAACAGGGGCCAATGTCACAGCTTCAAGCTGTTCTGGATTTAAATTATTAAGAATATTCGTCACATTCGCCTTTACGTTCAACAAAAAATTATAATTCGGGCTTATGTCTAAAAATCTTTCTGACCTCGCTAAATCTTTCGAACCCTCCCAAATCGAGGCCCAATGGGGTCCCGAGTGGGAAAAAAGGGGTATTGCCACCGCCACCTTGATCGATCAAAAGGATAGTTTTTGTATCCAATTGCCGCCACCGAACGTTACGGGCACGCTTCACATGGGTCACGCCTTCAATCAAACCATCATGGATGGGCTGGCAAGACATGCTCGCATGCAAGGCAAAAACACGCTTTGGGTACCGGGTACCGACCACGCAGGAATTGCGACACAAATTGTGGTCGAAAGACAATTGGACGCACAAAAGATTTCAAGACATGATTTGGGTCGTGAAAAATTCTTAGAAAAGGTATGGGCCTGGAAAGAACAATCTGGGTCGACTATCACCAACCAAATCAGACGCCTGGGCGCTTCCATTGATTGGAGCCGCGAATACTTCACGATGGACGACAAAATGTCCCAAGCAGTGGTTGAAGTGTTTGTCAGTTTGTATGAGCAAGGTTTGATTTATCGCGGTAAACGTTTGGTAAATTGGGATCCTGTTTTAGGCACAGCTGTTTCTGACTTAGAAGTTGAAAGCGAAGAAGAACAAGGTTCGATGTGGCACATTCGCTATCCCCTATCAAATGGTCAAGGACACCTCACAGTAGCCACCACTCGTCCTGAGACGATGTTGGGTGACGTGGCTGTGATGATCCACCCGGAAGATGAGCGCTACAAGCATTTAATTGGTCAAACAGTTAACCTACCTCTCTCAGATAGAAAGATCCCAATCATCGCTGATGATTATGTGGATAAAGAATTTGGCACTGGCGTTGTCAAGGTAACGCCAGCTCACGACTTCAATGACTACGCTGTTGGCTTGCGTCATCAATTAGAGATGATCAATATTTTGACCTTGGATACCAAGATCAATGAACAGGGGCCTAAAAAATATCAAGGTCTGGATCGCTTTGCAGCGCGCAAGTTGATTGTTGCTGATCTTGAGGGTTTGGGTTTATTGGAAAAAGTTCAACCGCATACCTTGATGGTTCCTCGTGGTGACCGTACCAAGTCTGTGATTGAACCAATGCTCACCGATCAGTGGTTTGTGGCGATGTCTCAACCAACCGAACACAACCTGTACCGTCCAGGCAAATCAATTGCTGAGGCAGCCCTGGATGCAGTCAAGTGTGGGGATGTGAAGTTCGTTCCAGAAAATTGGACCACCACTTATAACCAGTGGTTAGAAGGTATTCAGGATTGGTGTATTTCTCGCCAACTCTGGTGGGGTCATCAAATCCCTGCTTGGTATCAAGAAGACGGCAAGATTGTTGTGGCGCGCACAGAAGCAGAAGCTGCCGCAAAAGCAAAAGCCAATGGCTACACAGGTGCTCTGCGCCGCGATGAAGATGTTTTGGACACATGGTTCAGCTCTGCCTTGGTGCCATTCTCATCATTGGGCTGGCCAAATAAAACACCTGAGCTGACTCACTTCTTACCATCATCAGCATTGGTGACAGGCTTTGACATCATTTTCTTCTGGGTGGCTCGCATGGTCATGATGACTTGCCACTTCACTGGCAAGGTCCCATTTGAAACTGTTTACGTTCATGGTTTAGTGCGCGACGCAGAAGGTCAAAAAATGAGTAAGTCCAAAGGTAATACTTTGGATCCAATTGATTTGATAGACGGTATTGATTTAGATACCCTGCTCGCCAAACGCACCACTGGTTTGATGAATCCAAAACAAGCTGAGAGCATCACCAAGAAAACCAAAAAAGAATTCCCAGACGGCATTCCCGCCTTTGGTACAGATGCCTTGAGATTTACTTTTGCATCCATGGCAACGCTTGGTAGAAATATCAATTTTGATCAAAAGCGTTGTGAGGGTTATCGAAACTTCTGTAATAAGCTATGGAATGCCACTCGCTTTGTTTTGATGAACTGTCCAGGCACACCTGAAGACAATGGCATTGCCCAATGTGTTGGCGAATGTGGTCCAGATGGTTATTTGGACTTTTCACCTGCAGACAAATGGATTGTTTCTCTGTTGCAAAAAACTGAAGGTGATATTGCTAAAGGTTTCCAAGATTATCGTTTTGACAATATTTCAAATTCTATCTATCAGTTTGTTTGGGATGAGTATTGCGATTGGTATTTAGAGCTTGCCAAGGTTCAATTACAAAACGGTACTCCAGCACAACAACGCGCGACACGCAGAACACTTTTGCGTGTCCTTGAGACCATCTTGCGCTTAGCCCACCCTGTGATTCCATTCATCACTGAAGAGTTATGGCAAATCGTTGGCCCAATGTCCGGCAAGGATCTTGAGAAACAAGAAAAGCAAACGATTGCATTACAAGCATACCCAGTTGCTCAGCCAGAAAAAATATGCGCAAAGAGTGAAGCCTGGGTTGCCGAAGTCAAGGCTTTGGTGGATGCTTGTCGTAACCTCAGAGGTGAAATGCAAATTTCTCCTGCACTGCGCGTGCCTTTATTCATCAAAGGTGATTCCGAGTTCTTGAAAATGGCAGCACCCTACATTCAGGCGTTAGCAAAATTATCAGAAGTAAAAATTTATGAAGATGACGCCAGCCTAGAAAAAGATGGGGCAGGCGCACCGGTGGCAATTGTGGGCAATACCAAAATTTTGCTCAAAGTTGAAATTGATGCTGGAGCTGAGAAAGCTCGTTTGAGCAAAGAAATTGAGCGCATCAGCACTGAAATCAATAAAGCCAATTCGAAGTTAAACAATGAAAGCTTTGTGGCAAGAGCCCCTGAAGCAGTGGTGATTCAAGAGAAGCAGCGCTTAGCTGATTTTGAGTCTTTATTAGAAAAACTGAATAGTCAATTAAGTCGTTTACCATCCTAATATGAATACAACCATCACCAAAGCAGTTTTCCCTGTTGCGGGCCTTGGCACCCGCTTCTTGCCAGCGACAAAAGCCAGTCCCAAAGAGATGTTGAACGTGGTTGATAAACCATTGATTCAGTATGCTGTTGAGGAAGCCATGGCTGCTGGCATCACTGAAATGATTTTTGTGACAGGTCGCAGCAAACGAGCAATTGAAGATCACTTCGACAAGGCTTATGAACTTGAAGCTGAATTAGAAGCTAAAAATAAACAGGATTTACTTGCCTTGGTTCGCGGCATCAAGCCAAGCCATGTTGACTGTGTTTACGTCAGACAACCAGAGGCTCTTGGTTTAGGCCATGCTGTTTTGTGCGCTGAAAAATTAATCCGCGATGAAGCGTTTGCTGTGATCTTGGCGGATGACCTTTTGGATGGCAAAGTACCTGTGATGAAGCAGATGATTGATCAATATGAGCACTATCGCAGCTCGATCTTAGGTGTTGAAAAAATATCACCTGAGCAAAGCAAGTCTTATGGTGTGATTGATGGCAAATTATTTGACAAACGTATTTATAAACTGAGTGGCATTGTTGAAAAGCCAGCTCCGGCAGATGCCCCATCAAACATGGGTGTTGTGGGTCGTTATATTTTGTCATCAAGAATCTTTGATCACATCAAAACGATCAAACCAGGTGCGGGCGGCGAATTACAGTTAACCGATGCGATTCAATCACTGCTCAGTCAAGAGCAGGTATTGGCTTATGAATATGAAGGCGTGCGTTATGACTGTGGCAGCAAACTCGGTTATTTAAAAGCCACCGTGGACTTTGCCTTGCGTCATCCAGAGGTCAAGGACGGCTTCAGCGAGTTTCTAAAAACTCGCTGATTAATTTGTTAAATTAACAAGCCAGTTTCAGCGGCGCTTGAGATAAAAAACAAAAGCGTCGGCTAATTTCTCAGTTAGCAGCAACTCATTACCGGTGTGCTTGGCAAAGGTTGGAAAATCTTGCTCAGCGCCTGCATCGGTGGCCGTCACTTTAAGAACTTCCCCGCTTTGCATTTCTGCCAATGCTTTTTTGGCGCGCAGAATGGGTAGTGGGCAATTCAGCCCACTGGCATCAACTTCTTTATCTACTTGCTGACTCATAAGCGCTCTGACACCCAAGCCTGAACACTCTTAAGGGCCACTGCGAGGCCTTTTGGATCGGTGCCACCAGCCATCGCCATATCAGGTTTACCACCGCCCTTACCACCCACCTGTTGCGCCACGTGGTTCACCAAATCACCAGCTTTGACCTTAGCAATGGTATCTGCGGTCACGCCAGCAGCCAATTGAACTTTTCCATCTTGAACAGAAGCTAAAACAATAGCGGCTGACTTCAATTTATTTTTAAGTTGATCCAGAGTTTCTCTCAAAACTTTGGCATCTGCACCCTCAAGAAGAGCTGCTAATATTTTTACGCCATTGACCTCAACAGCTTGGGACATTAGTTCATCACCTTGACTAGCGGCCAGCTTAGAACCCAAGCGCTCCAATTCTTTTTCCAAAGAACGTGCATGGTCTTGAAGTTGTGTGATTCTTTGAGCCAAATCACTGGGGGTAGCTTTCAAACTTGCTGCCAATTGATTGATCTGAGTGTCTAATTTTTGTAAATAACTCAACGCGCGATCACCAGCGATTGCTTCAACTCGACGAATACCAGCAGCAACACCGCTTTCTGACAATATTTTAAAAATACCAATATCGCCTGTTCTCTGAACGTGTGTGCCGCCACACAACTCTTTGGACGAACCGATTTCTAAAACGCGGACAGACTCGCCGTATTTTTCACCGAATAACATCATGGCACCGGTTTTTTGCGCATCATCCAAGCTCATCACTTTGGCAGAGGTTGCTGCATTCGCAAGAATTTCAGCATTGACCAGTTGCTCTACCTGAGCAATTTGCTCTGGCGTCATAGCTGCGGTGTGTGTGAAGTCAAAACGTGTCTTATCAGCATCCACCAATGAGCCTTTTTGGGAGACGTGCGCGCCCAATACTTCGCGCAAGGCTTTGTGCATCAAATGAGTGGCGCTGTGATGACGAATGGTTCTTGCACGTCTTTCTGCATTGACTTTGGCATTGAGCTGATCGCCTACTTTGATTTCACCTTCAAGCACTTGGCCATGATGACCAAATACATCCGCCTGAATCTTCAGCGTGTCTTCAACTTCAAACAAACTGGATTGATTGCGCAACTCACCGGCATCCCCAACTTGACCGCCAGATTCTGCATAAAAAGGTGTGTTATCTAAAACCAAAACGGCGTTATCGCCTGCTTTAATTGATTTGACTTGTGAACCTTCAACATAAAGCGCCAACACTTTGGCAGACTCTTTATTCAAAGTGTCATAACCGTGGAACACTGTCGGCGCCCCGCTGTACTCAAGACCTTGCGCCATTTTGAACTTACCTGCTGCGCGCGCTTGGTCACGTTGACGATTCATGGCCACTTCAAAGCCAGCCTCATCCACCTTCACTCCGCGCTCACGACAGACGTCCGCAGTTAAATCCAGTGGAAAACCAAAGGTGTCATGCAGCTTAAATGCAGTTTCACCATCAATCACTTTTGAACTATTGGTCAAAGCAGTTTCCAGTATTTCCATACCGTTCGTGATTGTTTGGAAAAATCTTTCTTCTTCTTGCTTTAATACTTCTGTGACCCTTGCTTGATTGGCCTTCAATTCTGGATAAGCCTCACCCATTTCTTGAACCAAAGCAGCAACTATCTTATGGAAGAATGGAGCCCGCGCACCCAATTTGTAGCCGTGACGAATCGCACGGCGAGTGATGCGACGTAAAACGTAACCACGTCCCGCATTACCCGGAATCACACCATCTGCCACTGTGAATGAACATGCGCGAATATGGTCTGCAATCACCTTAAGGGAAGGACTGTTGGCATCACAGTTACCAGCGCCAGCGCCATCAACGGCTGTTTTTGCAGCATTGAGCAAATTAACAAATAAATCAATCTCGTAGTTTGAGTGAACGTGTTGCAAAACTGCAGCAATTCGCTCAAGACCCATGCCCGTGTCAACACTTGGCTTAGGTAGTGGATGCATCACACCATCTTCATCGCGGTTGAATTGCATGAAGACGTTGTTCCAGATTTCGATATAACGATCGCCATCTTCGTCAGGACTGCCTGGAGGGCCGCCAGCGATGTGATCACCATGGTCAAAAAAGATTTCCGTACAAGGGCCGCAAGGGCCCGTGTCACCCATCATCCAAAAGTTATCCGATGCGTAACGACCACCTTTGTTATCGCCAATACGAATGATTCTTTCGGCTGGCACACCAATTTCTTTTTGCCAAATGTCATATGCTTCATCATCTTCAGCATAAACAGTCACCCACAACTTTTCTGCAGGCAACTTATAAACCGTGGTCAGTAATTCCCAGGCGTAACGGATGGCATCTTTTTTAAAGTAATCGCCAAAAGAAAAGTTACCCAACATCTCAAAGAAAGTGTGATGACGCGCGGTATAGCCAACATTGTCTAAGTCATTATGCTTACCACCTGCACGGATACATTTCTGTGCTGTGGTGGCTCTGTTGTAAGCGCGCTTATCAAAGCCCAAGAAAACATCTTTGAACTGATTCATGCCCGCGTTTGTAAAAAGCAAGGTTGGGTCATCGCCCGGCACGACCGGACTGGACGAGACAACTTGATGGCCTTTGGATTCAAAGAACTTTAAGAAATTTTGGCGTATTTGAGTAACTTTCATGTCCGTAATTATGACTCAGACAAGGCCCATTGGTACAAACCCCAAGCCAAAAAATGGGAATCCAAGCTTTAACAAAGCTTACAATGACCTCTTCGACACTTGCTGACAAAATAAAGAGGGCCTAACGATGCATATTCGCAGTCAAAAAGACTTCGCCTCAGGAATCATGTTTGTACTTATTGGACTTGGTTTTGCTTACGTTGCAACCACCTATCCGATGGGTACACCCGCCAAGATGGGCCCTGGATATTTCCCATTTTGGTTAGGCATTCTTCTAGCCATGATTGGCGCCATTGTGACCATGAATTCGATGTCTAAAAAAGGTGATGCAGACAAGCTTGCAAAATGGGATTGGGTATCAGTTCTGTGGGTCACTGGATCAGTGGTTTTATTCGGTCTTGTTTTAAAGCCAATGGGCTTGGTTGTTTCTTTGACCTTGTTGGTCTTTATCTCAGCCATGGCCAGTCATGAATTCCACTGGAAAGGTACTGTGCTGAATGTGGTGATCATGAATGTGATTGCCTATGTTGCCTTTATTTGGGGTCTGAAACTTCAGTTCCAAGTTTGGCCAAGCTTTTTAACTCCTTAAATCTCGGAGAAGATACATCATGGAATTATTGGACAACCTTGCACTGGGTTTTAGCACTGCTCTAACTCTGCAAAATTTAATTTACTGTTTTCTTGGCGTTTTATTAGGCACGATGATCGGTGTTTTACCGGGCTTGGGACCAATCGCTACGATTGCGATGCTATTGCCTGCAACCTATGCATTGCCTCCAATTGCTGCACTCATTATGTTGGCAGGTATTTACTACGGCGCCCAGTATGGCGGCTCAACGACTGCCATTTTGGTCAACATCCCAGGGGAATCTTCCTCGGTGGTAACGGCCATTGACGGCTACCAAATGGCCCGCCGTGGTCGTGCAGGTGTTGCGCTCTTCACAGCTGGTTTTGGTTCTTTCTTTGCTGGCTGCGTGGCAACTCTAGTTCTTGCTGCGTTTGCTGCACCATTGGCCCAAGTTGCCTTTAAGTTTGGTCCCGCGGAATATTTCTCCTTGATGGTATTGGGTTTAATTGGTGCAGTGGTTTTGGCATCAGGCTCATTGATCAAAGCGATTGGCATGATTATTCTTGGCTTGTTATTAGGCCTGGTTGGTACAGACGTTAACTCTGGGGCTGCCCGTTATTCATTTGATATTCCTGAATTAACAGACGGCATTGGTTTCGTGGCCATCGCCATGGGTGTATTTGGTTTCGCAGAAATCATGAGCAACCTTGAGCAAAAAGATAAGCGCGAAACCTTCTTGGACAAGGTCACATCTCTTTGGCCAAGTAAGGAAGACTTCAAGCGCATGATGCCGTCGATTCTTCGCGGCACTGGCATTGGTTCTTTGTTGGGTGTTCTTCCTGGTGGCGGCGCTCCTTTAGCTGCATTTGCTGCTTATTCTCTTGAGAAAAAAACCTCTAAGCACAGTGCTGAATTTGGCAAAGGCG
This sequence comes from Burkholderiaceae bacterium, assembly GCA_040377355.1. GTDB lineage: Bacteria > Pseudomonadota > Gammaproteobacteria > Burkholderiales > Burkholderiaceae > Polynucleobacter. The sequence continues at coordinate 14,076 of JBEIOY010000008.1, forward strand.
CCATCGAAGGTGTGGCTGGTCCTGAAAGTGCGAATAATGCCGCATCACAAACATCATTCATTCCTTTGTTAACTCTTGGTATTCCACCAAATGCTGTGATGGCTTTGATGGTGGGTGCTATGACGATTCATAACATTCAACCAGGTCCGCAGGTGATGACTTCTAACCCAGCATTGTTCTGGGGCTTGATTGCATCAATGTGGATTGGTAACTTGATGTTGATTATTTTGAACCTGCCATTGATTGGCATATGGGTCAAAATGTTGACCATTCCTTATCGTCACCTTTACCCAGCTATTTTGGTTTTCTGCTGTATCGGCGTGTACACCGTTAATAACACCAACTTTGATATTTTCATGACGGCCATCTTTGGTATTGCTGGCTACTTGTTCTTCAAATTGGGTTGCGAGGCACCTCCCTTACTGCTTGGTTTCATTCTGGGGCCGATGATGGAGGAAAACTTCCGTCGTGCCCTACTCCTGGCCAGAGGTGATTTCACAACCTTTATCACCCGTCCACTGTCTCTTGGTTTATTGATCGCTGCAGCAGCCTTGGTTGTTATTGTGTTGCTTCCAGCAGTGAGAAAAACCAGAGAAGAGGCTTTTGTCGAAGAATAAATTTACAATGTGGGTATGTCTGAAAAGAAGAACCCAATTCCTTCTAAATTCGAGACCCTAGAGGTCTCGAATTTTTTGCGTCAAATCATTGATGCTGATCTTGCCCAAGGCAAGCACTCTAAGCGCTTAGATCCCTCCGGGAAACCACTGCCAAGCCTGATCACTCGGTTCCCGCCTGAACCAAATGGCTACCTGCATATCGGTCATGCCAAGAGTATTTGCTTGAACTTTGGCCTAGCCAGAGATTACGCACACGCTTTGCACGGTGCCCGTTGCAACATGCGCTTTGATGACACTAACCCCAGCAAAGAAGAAACTGAGTACGTCGATAGCATCATTGATGCGGTCCGTTGGCTAGGCTTTGATTGGATTCACGATGGCATTGAGCATCAACACTATGCCAGCGACTATTTTGATCAATTGTATGAATTTGCAGAAAAGTTGATTGAAGCCGGTAAGGCTTTTGTTGATAGCCAGTCTGCTGATGAGATTCATAAAAATCGCGGTAACTTCACTCAATTGGGAACTAACAGCCCTTTTAGAGATCGCAGTAGCGAAGAGAATCTGGCTTTATTCAGAGAAATGAAGTCTGGTAAATACCCAGATGGGGCTCACGTGTTAAGGCTCAAAATAGACATGAGTCACCCAAACATTGTTTTACGTGACCCCGTGGTGTATCGAATTCGTCACGCACACCATCATCGCACGGGCGACAAGTGGTGCATCTATCCACTTTATGACTTCACTCATTGCATCTCAGATGCCATAGAGAACATCACTCATTCCATCTGCACCTTGGAGTTTGAGAACAATCGCCCACTCTATGACTGGGTGTTGGAAGCGCTTAAAGAAATTGGTGTTTTCAAAGATCCTTTACCGAAGCAATACGAATTTGCACGTTTAAATTTGACCTATGCCATCACCAGCAAGCGCAAGCTATTGCAGTTGGTTGAAGAAAAACGGGTGGACGGCTGGGATGATCCGCGCATGCCAACCTTGGTAGGCATCAGACGTCGTGGCTTTACCCCTGAAAGTATTCGTTTGTTCTGCGAACGCATCGGCGTATCCAAAGCAGATAGCTGGATTGATATGTCTGTGCTTGAGCAAGCCTTGCGCGATGACCTAGACGCCAAGGCCGAGCGTGCCTTTGTGGTACTAAAGCCCCTCAAATTGATCATTGATAATTTTGATGCCAACCACAACGAACCATGCTCTGCACCCAAACACCCTCACCATGAGGACTGGGGGCGACGCGACTTCAATCTCAGCAAAGAGCTTTGGATTGAGGAAGATGACTTCATGGTTGAACCAATCAAAGGTTTCTTTAGACTCTACCCACCTGCGAATGATGAAGCCGGCAGTCGGGTTCGCTTGCGTCATGGCTTTGTGATTGAGTGCACTGGCTACGACACCGATGCCAGCGGTAAAGTGACGGCTGTTCATGCTAATTACTTCCCTGACAGCAAGAGCGGCACACCTGAATCAAATAATTACAAAGTGAAGGGCAATCTTCACTGGGTGAGCGCTAAAGAAGGTATCAAAGCTGAGATTCGTGTGTATGATCGCTTGTTCACCGACCCACATCCAGACAGTGGTGATAAAAATTTCTTGGAAGCGATCAATCAAGATTCCAAACAAATTTTGACTGCTTATCTAGAGCCAAGCTTGAGTCACGCGAAAGTCGAACAGCGCTTCCAATTTGAACGTCACGGATATTTTGTGGCCGATCGAATCGATCACACGGCCGCAAAGCCTGTTTTCAATATGTGCGTGGGCTTGAAAGATACTTGGAAATAAGCGATAAAGACTTTTAAAGGAGACTTTAAAGAGTCTCTAAACAGTCTTTGACCGTTGGATACTGAAGATTAAATCTGAGCTCTTTCAAGCGCTTGTTTTGAATGCGTCGAGACTCACTCATGAATGACAGCATCATAGGGTCTAACTGTGCGCTCAAGTCCTGCCTTGACGCTCTTGGGGCTTTTGGTAAATCCATCTTTTCAGCAATCAAGTCAAAGTAATCAGCCATCTTTAACTGGCTGTCATCACAAGCATTGATGACGCGCTGAGATTTACCTCTCCATAAAACATAAGTGATTAATCTGGCTAAATCATCAGCATTGATGTGATTGGTGTAAACATCCTCGTCCGCATTCAGCACAGGGGTGCCACGCCCCAATCTTTCAATGGGCAGTCGATCTCCTGCATAAATACCTGGCACCCTCAAGATATGAGTTTGAACTCCTGACATGCCCCAGGCCCTGATTTGCCGCTCAGCAGATACCCGTCTTTGGGCTCGAGCCGAGATTGGGTTAAGGGTTTGGGTTTCATCAATCAAAGCGCCCTGGCAATCGCCGTAGACGCCTGTGGTGCTGATATAGATCAGTTGCCTGATAAATCCTGCTCCGTGAGATAAAATTGCTAGCAAGTTACTTGTACGACGATCTTGAAGGCCTTGAGTACCTGGCGGGGCCAAATGGATCACTTGGGCAGCCAAGTGAGGTAAACGCCAAAGAGTCTCTGGCTGGTCAAGGTTCCCATAAACAGGAATTGCCCCAGCCTGCCTCAATGCCGACATCCTGCTGGTGGAAGAAGTCAGAGCAAATACTCGGTACTTTTTCACCAATAGCGGCAGCAAGCGCATACCGACGTCGCCACAACCAACGATAAGAATTCTAGGTTTACCAATACGTTGCATAAACTCAATCGTAATGCTTTAAAAAAGGAATGTCAGTGTCTTACCAAATTACCATTAAAACCAGTGGAAAAACATTTAGTGCCAACGGCGATGAAACTGTTTTAGAAGCCGCGATGCGTCAAGGCATCAATTTACCTTATGGTTGCAAAAATGGTGCTTGCGGCTCTTGCAAAGGCAAGATCGAGTCTGGTCAGGTCTCACATGGCCAACACCAAGAAAAAGCTCTTTCTGCTGAAGAGGCTTTCAATGGCTGCGCTCTTTTTTGCTGTGCGAAGGCTGAGTCAGACTTGGTGATTGATGTGAAAGAAGTTCCACTGAATGGTGATGTCACCATCAAGAAAATTCCTTGCCGTGTTGCCAGCTTAGAGCAGGCTGCCGATGATGTGGTGATTGTGAAACTACAACTACCTGCCACCGAGAAGTTTCAGTTTTTAGCTGGGCAATACATTGAGTTTTTGTTAAAAGACAAGCGTCGCGCTTACTCCATTGCAAGCGCTCCGCATGAAGAAGGCCCTTTAGAGTTGCACATCAGGCATATGCCTGGCGGCACGTTCACTGACTTTGTGTTTGGCAAAACCGAGAACGGCACAACCCTCAAGGAAAAGGATATTTTGCGTTTTGAGGGTCCTATGGGCAGCTTCTTCTTGCGCGAAGACTCTGATAAGCCCATTATTTTCATTGCCTCAGGTACCGGCTTTGCGCCAATCAGAGGCATCATTGAACACATGCGCCATGCAGGCATTACTCGTCCAGTAAAGCTTTACTGGGGCGGCCGTCGACCAAAAGATTTTTATCGCGATACCTTGTGTCAATCGTGGGCGAAAGAAATACCTAATTTTTCATACATTCCGGTTGCATCTGATGCTCTTCCAGAAGATCAATGGACTGGTCGAACAGGCTTTGTTCATGTGGCAGCAATGGAAGATAATCCAGATATGTCGATCTACCAAGTGTATGCCTGTGGTGCACCGATTGTGATTGAATCCGCTAAAAATGATTTCGTTGCAAAATGTCATTTACCAGCTGATGAGTTTTATGCGGACGCCTTCACGTCTGCCGCTGATTTAGCTAAGAAGAATGCCATTGCTTAAACTTTGATAACGACTAGATATTTAATTAACTCTGAACCTGATAAATAAAGACATGACTATTGATACACATTCAGTGATGTACATCACCAAACGTCCAGACTTGCTCTTCACCGAAGGTCAAGGTTCTTGGTTGATGGATCAGAACGGTAAAAAATATTTAGACTTTTTACAGGGTTGGGCGGTTAACTGCTTGGGACACTCCAATCCAGGCATGATTGAAGCGATCGAAAAGCAAGCGAAAAAGGTCATTAACCCAAGTCCGGCTTTTTATAACGAGCCGATGATTGCTTTATCTAATTTACTGACTGCCAATAGTTGCTTTAACAAAGTTTTCTTCGCCAATAGCGGCGCTGAAGCCAATGAAGGCGCCATCAAATTGGCGCGTAAATGGGGCAAGCTTCATAAAAATCATGCTTATGAAATCATCACCTTCAATCATGGCTTTCATGGCAGAACAATAGCGACGATGAGTGCATCTGGTAAAGAAGGCTGGGATACGATGTTTGCGCCTCAAGTTCCTGGTTTTCCAAAAGCAGAGCTGAACGATATTGAATCAGTCAAAAAACTGATCAATGAAAAGACTGTGGCCATCATGCTTGAACCTGTTCAAGGTGAAGGTGGCGTGATTCCAGCGGATCATCAATTCATGCGTGATCTTCGTGAAATCACCAAGCAGAACAAAATTTTATTGATTGTTGATGAAGTTCAGGCTGGTTGCGGACGCACGGGCAAACTATTTGCGCATCAGCTTTACAACATCAACCCTGACATCATGACCCTGGGCAAAGGTATTGGTGGTGGCGTGCCATTGGCAGCCCTACTGGCTACCGATGAGGTTGCTTGCTTTGAGCCAGGCGACCAAGGTGGTACATACAACGGCAACCCATTGATGACTGCAGTTGGCTTCAGTGTGATTTCTCAATTATTGGCCCCAGGATTTTTAGATGAGGTACTGGCCAAGGGTCAGTACCTAAGAGAGTTGCTACTTGATTTAAGTAAAGAACTTGGTCTTGATGGTGAACGCGGCGAAGGTTTGTTGAGAGCACTGAAACTCAATCGTGATATCGGACCTGAAATCGTTGAACGCGCTCGTAATCTAGAGCCCATCGGTCTTTTGCTGAATTCTCCACGCCCAAATTTAATTCGTTTCATGCCAGCGCTTAATATCAGCCGTGAAGAATTAAAACAAATGGTTGACCTCTTAAGGGGCGTGATCAAATCAATTAAGTAAGATCTCTGGCAGCCTCAAAGGCAGTATTAAGCAGTCTAAAGACCTTTGGGTAAGGGGAATGTTGTGTTCTCAACAATTCCTTCTAAGGGTCTAACACTCTTTGGCCCAAGCTCTTTGATGCGATCAATGATTGATTGGGCCAAGCTCTCTGGTGCAGATGCACCTGCAGTCAAGCCAATTCTCTTTTTTCCTACAAACCATTCAGGATTTAACTGACTGGGATGGTCCACCATGTAGGAAACAACTCCAAGCTTTTCAGACAATTCTCTCAAGCGATTGGAATTTGAGCTATTGGGGCTGCCGACCACAATCACTAAATCAACTTGTGGGGCCATGAACTTCACAGCGTCTTGACGATTTTGAGTGGCATAGCAAATGTCTTGTTTCTTTGGCTGATGAATATGTGGGTATTTCGCTTTTAATGCATCCACAATTTCTTTGGTCTCATCAACCGACAAGGTTGTTTGCGTGACATAAGCAACAGGAGTGTCTGCCGAGATTGTCAAAGTTTGAACGTCATGAATGCTTTCCACCAGGTGAATGCCTTCCGGCGCCTGGCCCAAGGTGCCTTCAACTTCAGGATGACCACGATGACCAATCATGATGACCGTCATGCCCTCTTTGCGCATTTTTATAACTTCAACATGCACCTTCGTCACCAAAGGACAGGTCGCATCAAATATCTTCAAACCCCGTTGTTCCGCTTCTTGGCGGACCGCTGGAGAAACCCCATGCGCACTGAATATCAAAGTATTGCCAGCAGGAACCTCATGGAGCTCGTCGACAAAGATGGC
>JBEIOY010000193.1:0-2540 GCA_040377355.1 Burkholderiaceae bacterium
AATGGAGGCACGCCCCACTTCATTTTCCATACCGCGCTCAGCAACATTACTATTTGAACCCACCGTGATGTAAAGTTTTTTCCCATCTTTACTAGCGATGATGTTTTTTGTCCAGTGATGATTAATAGGGCCACCCGGTAAGTCCAACACCTTAGTGCCTGGAGACGTGATTTCAGTTTGACCTTCTGTGTATTCAAAACGAATGACAGCATCAGCATTGGCTACGTAGAAATTGTTATCAATCAGTGCCATGCCAAAAGGGGAGTTCAAACCTTGCAAAAACACCTTTTGTTCGTCTGCTACGCCATCTTTATCTTTATCCCGTAAAAGGGTGATGCGGTTGGCCGATGGCACACCTGCACCTGCTTGCGCCATCACCTTACTCACTACCCAATGCCGAATACCTTTTTCACTCTCAGGCTTTGGGGGTGCGTTGGTTTCTGCAACCAGAATATCGCCATTGGGAAGAACGTACAGCCAGCGCGGATGCTTCAAATTGTCGGCAAACAGATTTACTTCCAAACCAGCAGCAACATTAGGCTTGGCATCACGAGACCATTCAACTGCCGTCGCAATGTGCACAGTAGGAATGAGCGATGGCTTTGGGGTAGTTAATATAGGTGAATGCCCAGTCCCGTCTGCGATGGAGAGTGTGGCGGAGTCACCGCAAGCGGTTAATAACAAAGCTAACAAGGAAGCCATTGAAAAACGTATTGGATGCATATATAGCCTTTGCAAGAGGGTGGTTAGTGCTTAGCATGTAAGCGTTGATTGAGTTGATCAATCACCTCAGCCCAATCCGCATCATTCAGTATTTCTTCTCGCAAGAAGGCCGCTTGTGCGGGCGTCCAAAAGAAGGCATCACTAAGTAAAGTGTCTGTGGCGAAAGGGCTGTATTTTTGAATAAAACAATCAACAGAAGCCTGATCAGAGGGTAGACCAAGTTGGTCAAATAGATGACTCAAATGGTGTGTTGTTGTCTCTATTGTCATGTGCGCTTCCAATAAAAGTATAGTTAAAAATCATTCAACTCTTCTGACAGCAAAGATAATAAATGGGTCCAACAAAATTGAATTAGAGCGTTTTGATGTAACGGAATTGATTAAACATCAAGCATGATACTGCGTACAGAAATGAATCGTTAATCAGTAATTCGGAGATTGTGTGGCTCATAAAGGACGCGCTCAATTGTGAAATGGCAAACACCAGCTGTTTTAAGTACCTTTCTGGCTAGACTAAATTGTTTTGATCTTGAGAGTTTTGCCCCACGTTCAATGGCTTTTGCCATGGATAAATCGGTTCTAGTAATCATAAGTTTCTCTTTTACTTGCATCAAAAAAAGCATGTTCTAGATACTTTAGATCCAGAACATGCAGTTAATTAAACCGCAGGCGCTGCAATTGACCACTCTTTCATCGCTTGCTCACCCGGCCTATCAAGCTTTACTTGATTATTGGTAGCAGAGCTTACCCAACTTAATGGAATAAAATGATGCTGCCCTTGCTTATCTTTCATCAGCTTAATGGTTTTATCACCTTCCATATGGTCAACTTTCGCTAATTCACCATTCTGCGAACACACTACCGACATGTTTGGTTTTATTTCACTGGCTTGTATCGTATTCATTTACATTCTCCAAGTTTTTTAATAAGGGGCTTATCACCCAGAATGGGAATGGTTGCATGTATGCTCAAGCTCATCTGTGCGATAGCCAACAGATTGCAAAAATAGAAGCTCATCAGAACTTATAAGCAACTTTTGATAAATGCTGTTTCTTAAGTTGGGCTAAACTTCTGGAAATTTAGAATTGAAATTTGATAGTCTAGATGAATTTTTTTGTCAAAAAATCGTCACAAATGCTAGTTATGGGGTGGAATTATTATCCATACGTTTGATATGTTGGTATTAACAAACCCATGTAGAATTTTTGCCATGCAGATCTAGCGAGTGCTTGATATCTTTTACGAAAGGTATCAAGCTCTTCCTCCTTAATTTCTTCAAAATTCCTAATGCCACTTTATTTTGATTTAGATTTATATGGCAAGCGGTGAGCAGGTCAGCTCGGACGTATTTAAGAGATAAAAAATCTGAGGGTAGCTACTGAAGGGACTACATAAACAGCAATCAAGAATATGCTTGTAAAAATAAAACGTACGGTTTGATTGATAAGTTCTGAAGTTGAAGCATGAAGATAATCATAGTAACAAGCAATGGTTTGCATTTAAAACTCCTTTAGAAACTTTTGGTTTCTTATTGAATGCCAATGAAGCGGTAACTTCAATTTTTAAAGTGGCAACGGATACATTTTATAGCAAAATTGCTACATCTATATGACTAGTTAGCAACCGCTCGAATATATGCAAGCTAAGTGCCTTGAATTGCAAGCTGAATTTAAAATACCTAAACTGAAGGTCAGCTTTGTCCTGTGAGTTCAACCGGTCGACGCAACACGTTATTCTTATACAAAAGAATGAGGTGTTGAAAGATGAAATACAGACCAAGAATTTATTACAGTGATGAGCAAAAGGCCATCATGTGGG
>JBEIOY010000175.1:0-2890 GCA_040377355.1 Burkholderiaceae bacterium
AAGGCACGATCAAACTCGATGATGAAACCATCAATTGGATGTTGGGATGATTTTGCAAACTGATTCATAGGAACATCTTAAACGCTCGAGCGGTTATTGGTTTTGATACAAATCAGGGGGTTTTGTTGTTTTATTACAACGTTTCATTCATAAATAACCTTATTTTTAATAGTTAACTTGGTTTATTAATTACTTTATTGTTATCTTTGTAATGAGTTCTTATGTGAACTCTGTAAAAAAACAGGTCATTTGTTGTTTTTTTACATCACTACTTTTACGGAGAAACAATGAAGAAATCGCTCATCAGCGTAGCGGTGATGTCCCTTATGGCTTCACCACTGGTCATCAAAAGTGCCCAGGCTCAATCCAATGTCACCATTTACGGCACAGTTGATGTTGGCATGAGAGTTCAAAATCATGCAGGTAAAGATCAACTTGGTAATAGCAAAGATTCTCAGTTAAGTGCCAATTCGGGAGGTTTATCAGCACCTCACCTTGGTTTTAAAGGAGAAGAAAATTTAGGCGGTGGTAATAAAACTTTTTTTAAACTAGAAACTGGCTTTGATATGAACACGGGTGATAACAATTCATCGAGTGACACATCAGTGCACGGCAAAAAATCAGACAACAAAAGTTTCTTTGGACGCCAAGCGCATGTAGGCATCAGCAATCAATCCTTAGGTCAACTAACCTTAGGTCGTCAGAACACTGTTGGCTATGATGCAATCAAAGACTTTGATCCAACGAATAACTTGAACCAAAAAGGTTTGATCCATTATTTGAGCGGTTACAGAGATTTAAAGAATAATCACAATCGCTCTGATAGCACCATCAAGTATCAACATCAACTCAACCGTGTGACGTTTTTAGCTAGCTATCAAAGTGGTAATCAAGTCGGTTCAGTCAAGCATGGCAGCAGCACAGCAATTGGTTTGAAGTATCGTGACGCCAACTGGTCCGCGGGTGGATCATTCACAGAAATTGATGTCGCTAAATCAGCAGGCACTGCTGCTAAATCATCACAATCATTGGGCTCAACAAAGATCATTAACTTGGGTGGTGAGTATCGTTTTAATCGCTGGACATTTAAAACCGGTATGTCTTACTCAAAACTGCCGGCGATACAACGTGGCAGCATCTCGCAAACAAGTCATCACACATCTCCGGAGCGAGATCAGTTGGCATCCGATGTGTTCGTGAGTGCCTGGGGCATGCAATACCAATTAAGTCCTAAGGCGGACTTAGGCATTGCTCACTACACAAAATTGCACCATGATCACAAGAGTCGTCATTTGGTCGACAAAGATAAAAGCTTGGTCATAACCAGTGTTTACAAACTCTCAAAACAAACTGATGTCTATGGTTTCTTAGATCAACACCGTAATTCGAATGGTATTGCTAACGGTAATCGTCAAAGAAGTCAGTATGGTGTGACGGCTGGATTAAGGCACAAGTTTTAATCCAGCGACTAGGTTGGGTTGGACTGGGTCTGACTTGTTTAAGCTTAGTTAAGACTAAACAAGCACTTCAGCTTTACAAGCTGTTTTAGTTTTCAAGCCTAAGTCAGCCAACAGCTCACGATCGGCGTCTGCCTCGGGATTGTCGGTTGTGAGCAATTTATCACCGTAGAAAATTGAGTTAGCACCAGCCATGAAGCACATCGCTTGTACTGGTCGACCCAATTCTTGACGGCCTGCAGATAAACGCACCCTTGCGGTTGGCATGGTGATGCGTGCAATGGCAATGGTTCTGACAAACTCCAAAGGATCAACACCTTTTTGATCTTCTAATGGAGTACCAGGAACTGGCACCAAATGATTGATAGGCACTGATTCAGGATATGGATTTAAATTCGCTAGCTTAGCAATCAATCCAGCACGTTGACGACGAGTTTCACCCATGCCAATGATGCCGCCACAACAAACAGACATGCCTGCACTGCGCACGCTTTGCAATGTATCCAAACGATCTTGGTACTGACGCGTGTTGATCACAGAACCATAAAAATCTTCACTTGTATCAAGATTATGGTTGTAATAATCAAGTCCAGCATCGCCCAAAGCTTTGGCTTGTTCAGGAGCTAACATGCCCAAGGTGGCACAAGTTTCTAAACCAAGATCCTTGACGCCTTTGATCATGGCAACTACTTTTTCGATGTCGCGATCTTTTGGTTCGCGCCAAGCAGCACCCATACAAAAACGATTAGAGCCTGCTTCTTTAGCGGCTTTAGCAGCTTCCAAAACTTCTTCAACATCCATCAATTTAGTGGCTTTGACGTCCGTGTGATACCTGGCTGCTTGTGGACAGTACCCACAATCCTCAGGACATCCACCGGTTTTGATTGACAACAAGGTTGCCAATTCAATATCACCCTCAGGAAAGTTTTTTTGATGGACTTGCGCTGCGCGAGTCATCAATTCATTCATAGGTAATTCGTAGAGCTCTAAGACTTGCTCAACAGAAATGGAAGAGTAATTTTTAGGGGCATTCATAGTCATAATTTCCAATGATACAGGTCAAAGTGTTCAAATAGAGGTATGCGCTACATCCTAACTTTTATTTCTTTATCTATCCTGACCTTTGCGTCTAATGCAGAAAAGTCTTGGCCGAACCGAAGTTCAGAGCCAGTCAAAATCATCGTTACTTTTACCCCAGGTGGGGCTCCTGATATTTTGGCCAGAATTTTGGCGGATCATTGGCAAAAAGACCTTAATAATCAGGTAATTGTTGACAATAAACCAGGTGCCGGCGGCAATATTGGTACGGAACTGACTGCCAAAGCTTCACCCAATGGACACACCTTGGTGATTGGAACCGTTGGGACCCTGACCATCAATCCCTTTTTATATAAAAATCTTAACTATGATCCTCGCAAAGATTTAGAGTCGAT
>JBEIOY010000178.1:0-2847 GCA_040377355.1 Burkholderiaceae bacterium
AACTGACTGTACGCTTCAGCCGCAGTGAAACGAAGGCCGTGCTCAGAAATCCATTCTTCGATTTTAGAGGCCAAGGTAGAAATACGCTCTAAGAACTCACCATCTTGGTGAGTTGCGACATTTTCCTGACTTTGAGCCATGGAAATTTCTTTTGATAATTCTGATAATTCTGCCTCAGCGTTACGCAAAGGGGCCGATAAACTTTTTGCCACCGGAAATGCCAGCATTGAAGCCATGCGATAGATTTCAACTTCAGTAATGCGACGCGCCACTCGACCAGCCTGGCGAGAACCCATGCCAGCATGAGGAACCAAAAAAGAAATATAACCATCTTCATTGACTTGCAAGTCAGTCCATAACTGTGCTTTTTTTGAGTTGAGGATGGTGCTGCCAATCAAGGTGTTACCCGAAAACAGATGAGCAACTTCATCTGCAGCCATGAACAATGCACGATCTTCAAAAGCAATATCAATCGCTGAAATTCGAAGGCCGCCAGCTTCGTGCATCGGTTTGATGCTTAATTTGCTCAATAATTCGTTAACCTCACTCTCCAGCCTAACCCTGCTCTTGATAGGAGCTTCTGTGACCAGTTGTTCTTGCTGAACCATGGCTGAAATGGATGAAAACTCACCATGAAGTTCCCATTTGATGATGACGCGCTGCGGAGCTGGTCTTAACTCAATGATGCGAAACGTTTGCCCATGATTTGGATCGATGGACTGATTTGTTTGTTTGCTGATAGCATTGACCCAGTCAACCTGTTCTTGACGATCAGAGCCTTTGAGTAAAAAGGCTTGATTGAGGATGCGATCTCTTGGCCATAAAGCAACAGGTGGTCTTGCGTGGACCTCTTCATGAAGAACGGTTCTTAATGGATGATCGTATGGGCGCATGCCAAAGTTCTTTAAGATTAAGTGGATAGGGTAATACTATCACTCAGTCAGTAGTTATATGCTTTTAATAACTAACAACCAATAGCTAATGACAAATAACTAATCATTTCCAACAAGAGTCATTTTTCCAAAAAAAATGGCTGGTATCAACCAGCCATTTTTGAAGATAGGGCTAAAAAATTACTTAGCGCCGTCCAAAATCCATTTAGTAACTGTCTTAGCATCGGCTTCACTGATTGCAGCATTTGCTGGCATTGGGACTGGGCCCCAAACGCCTGAACCACCGGCTTTAACTTTCTTAGCTAATTTGTCAACAGCGTCCGCCTGACCTTTGTATTTTGCAGCGATATCTTTGTAAGAAGGGCCCACTACTTTTTTGTCTACAGCGTGGCAACCCATACAAGCATTTTTGCTGGCGATTTCTTTTGAAGCAAATGCTGGTGCAGATACCATCAATGCAGATGCTACTAATGCGCTAATCAATTTCATGTGTTCTCTCCAATTGGTTACAAAACAATCTTATCCATGAGAAGTTTAGAAAGTCTGCTTCAGATAGTTAAGGGGTATTTATACCTAGTAGTTAGTCAAATTTACTAAGTAATCAGCACCTAGGTGATTATTTTAGCTAAAGATTTTACTTTCCGCATAATTTGTTAATTTGTGATTTATATAGATTCTTTTGGCACGTTCATTCTATTACTCGGCTAACTGATCTAAATCATTGCTGAAAAGAACAAGACCAGTATCATGACTGACAATTAGTCTCAGCTTTTCAGGAAACAGAATGAATATGAGCCACGCTCAAAGAATCTTTTTAGGTTTTGTTGGTATTTTAGGAGCCACAGGGGTGGCTGCAGGGGCTTATGGTGCCCATGCTTTATCTCAACAATTGAGCCCTTATTTATTGAACGTATTTCAAACGGCTGTTTTATATCAGTTAATTCATGCGGTGGCACTTTTAGGTGTCGTGGCTTTGTTGGGCCAATCTGTGACCTCAAAGGCTTTATTGGTATCAGCTAGTTTGATGGTCGTTGGCACAGTCTTGTTTTCTGGAAGCTTGTATTTATTAACGCTCAGCTCATGGCGGGTCGGTTTAATCACCCCCTTGGGGGGTTTTTTGCTGATTTCAGCATGGGTGACCTTGCTGATTACCGGTATCACCTATAAAAAACATCAAATCAGTAAATCTGCTTATAAAACAGCAGATTAGTACAGGGGGAAATCACCTAAAAATTGAAGGGAAATTTAATTTTTAGGACGATTTAACTAAATCAATAATTTATGCTAGATTAGAACTATGAGAGTTGCCACAAAAGGTCGTTACGCCGTTATTGCCATGGTTGATTTAGCGAATCATTTTGCTAGTGATCAGCCGAGCCAAACTTTGGCTTCTATTAGCTCAAGACAAAATGTTTCTTTGAGCTATCTGGAGCAATTGTTTGCCAAGTTGCGCCAAGCGGGCTTGGTAGACAGCATGAGAGGTCCGGGTGGCGGATACACACTCGCCAGAACTCCTAATGAGATTTCTGTTGGTCAAATCATCATGGCTGTTGATGGCATCATGCCAGAGCAACAAGACCAGCAATTGGCATGCCATGCCTTGTGGGATACCTTGCATCAAGAAATGCTGGGCTATATGAACTCAGTGACTTTGTTATCTTTACTTGATCCAGAGACAGCCAAGAAAATTGCTACTGGAGTTAGATCTGGCAACAAGCAATTTGAGCAATCATTTCAAGTTCAAAGCAAGAAGAAAAACACCAAGTCAGCAGGGGTTAAATCCAGCCCTCGCGTCAAGATCAAAAAACAACCCATCGTGAGCTCAGTTTTTAACTGGGGAGCATATTTGCTCAAGAAAAAAAGAACGGCTTAATTAATCTCAAGACCCTTGCCAACGAGGCGGTCTTTTTTCTCCAAACGCTATAACACCTTCTTTGAAATCAGAGCTGCCATA
>JBEIOY010000039.1:0-9744 GCA_040377355.1 Burkholderiaceae bacterium
GAAAAGATTGCGCCGGGACTTGAGTTAGTCAAGGACTACGGATGGTTCACAATTTTGGCCAAGCCAATTTTCTGGTTGCTTGAAAAAATTCATGCATTAGTAAATAACTGGGGATGGTCAATTATTTTCCTCACCATTTTGATCAAGCTAGCCTTCTTCCCATTATCCGCGGCAAGCTACAAGTCAATGGCCCGCATGAAGCTTGTTCAGCCAAAAGTTTTAGAGCTCAAAGAGCGTCATAAGGGCGAGCCACAAAAGCTTAATCAGGCGATGATGGAAATGTACCGCAAAGAAAAAATCAACCCTTTGGGCGGGTGTTTTCCGGTATTAATTCAAATTCCAGTTTTCATCGCTTTGTATTGGGTGTTGCTATCTTCCGTTGAGATGAGGGGCGCACCTTGGCTGGGCTGGATTCAAGACCTATCAAAGCCAGACACATTATTTGGAGTTTGGTTTGGCGCGCCAATTGGCTTGTTGCCAATTTTGATGGCCGTGTCTATGTTTATTCAAACAAAACTCAACCCAACACCACCAGACCCACTTCAAGCAAAACTCATGATGTTCATGCCGCTTGCTTTCTCGGTGATGTTCTTCTTCTTCCCATCGGGCTTGGTTCTGTATTGGGTGGTGAACAACATTTTGTCAATTGCTCAGCAGTGGCAAATTAATAAAATTTACGGCGAGGCTAAAAAACCTGCTTGAGTATGATTCATGCGCGCGAACCAATCATCGCTTTAGCCACAGCTAATGGCCGCGCCAGCGTTGGAATAATTCGTTTATCCGGATCAGGGGTCTTGCAGATTGGCAGGGCCCTTTGTCTTAGAGAGCTTGCCCCAAGACACGCAACCTTGGTTCAGTTCAACGACGCTTTGGGTGAGTTGATTGACGAAGGCTTGGCCATCAGCTTTCCTGCGCCATATTCTTATACTGGCGAAGATGTTTTAGAGCTGCAGTGTCATGGCAGCACACCTGCGCTTAATTTACTTTTAGACCACTGTCTTCAGATAGGAAAAAACTTGGGCTTGCGCTTAGCACGACCAGGTGAATTTACTGAGAGGGCTTTCTTGAATGGGAAAATGGACTTGGCTCAAGCCGAGGCCGTTGCCGACTTGATTGATGCAAGCAGCACATTGGCCGCTAAGGGCGCCGCAAAATCTCTCAAAGGCGACTTCTCTAAAAAAATTGATGTTTTTTTAAATGCACTGATTGAAATCAGAGCGTTAACAGAGGCAACCTTAGATTTTCCTGAAGAAGAAATCGACTTCATTGAACAACACGATGTATTTAATCGATTAGAAAGTATTCTTCACAATATCCAAGAGGTAAAACAAGCCGCTCAGCAAGGATCGATCATTCGCGATGGTTTATCCGTTGTTTTGGTCGGGCAGCCCAATGTGGGGAAAAGCTCTTTGATGAATGCACTTGCAGGCGAGGACATTGCCATTGTGACGGACGTGGCGGGCACTACCCGCGACAGGCTTAAAGAAACGATTTTGTTAGACGGCATTCCACTTCATATCATTGATACTGCTGGCTTAAGACAAACCCAAGATAGCGTTGAGCAAATTGGTATAGAAAGAACCTGGCAGACAATTGAGCAGGCCGACCTGGTTCTGCACTTAATGGATTTGACCCAGGGCTCTCAAATATCCGCAGAAGACCAAGATTTGATTAACCAAATCAAACTTAAAGCCTCTAAAAATGTCCCAATAAAAATTGTGTGGAATAAGTTGGATCGGGCAACAGAGCAAAAAACTGATTTTGAGGATCAATTGTTTGTTTCTGCCAAAACTGGTCAGGGCCTTGAGCAATTAAAAAACGAACTGCTAAAAGTCGCTGGATGGCAGCCTGAATCAGAGGGCGGCATCTTGGCAAGAAAAAGACACGTTGAAGCACTTTTAAATGCAGAACAATTAATTAAAAATGCATTGGTTTTATTAAGGTCACAAACATCCTCCATTGAATTGGCCGCCGAAGAAATGAGGCTCGCTCAAGATGAGCTTTCAACCATCACGGGTCAATTTTTGCCCGATGATTTGTTGGGGAAAATTTTCAGCACTTTTTGTATTGGTAAATAAGTCGTGTCAATGCAATTCGATCAATTAGTTTTGGCGGGCGGCGGCAACCGTTGCTGGTGGCAGGCGGGTTTTTGGAATGCCCTTAACGAAGCAGCCCCGCAACACCCCACAAAAATAGTGGCAGTCAGTGCGGGCGCAGCAACCGCCTGTTTGTTTTCATCTCGACCTGGCGATGAGGGCGCTCGGTGGGGGCTTAATTACTACGCAAAAGCTTTGGCCTCTGTTTCAAACAACATTGACTGGAAAAACCTTTTTTCAGCGGAGCCCCTTTTTCCGCACTACCGCCTATACCGAGCGGCCCTAGAAAATATTTTGGGCGGCGGCTTTGAGCGAATTCAGGAGGGGCCCGAGATTTTAATTGGACTGGCCAAAACCCCAAGCTATTTAAGCCCCAAACTTTCGGTTGTCGTGGGCCTCTTGGCGTATGAGCTTGAAAAGAAGTTCAAGCGGCCACTTCATCCACAGTCCGGAAAGCGCCTGGGCTTTTCAAGATTATTTGTTTCATCCAAATCTTGCGCCAACATCGATGAGCTGATTGAGACCATCCTGCAATCATCCTGCACTCCGCCCTTTACGCCGGTGATGTATCGAGATGGTCAGGCTATTTTAGATGGAGGCCTTATTGATAATGTTCCCATTGATGGGTTGACCCCCGCAGGTCCTGGCGAGAAAAATCAAGAGGCCCTTGTTTTGTTAACGAGAAGGTATGGGCTTCCCAACCCTTTTATTCAAGAATTGCCAGGATTGAGGTTGACCTACATTCAACCAAGTCAAAAAGTTCCCATTTCAAGCTGGGACTACTCAAGACATGACCTCATGCCAAAGGCCTATGAGCTAGGAAAAAGAGACGCTAAGCTTGCTGTCACTAATGGCATTTTTGTCTAATTGGGGTCAGACTCAAGTGGGCTTTGCGGGGGTAAAAGAGCCCACAAAGTGGTATCCTTATGGTATTCCAAAATAACTAACTTGACTATGAACCAACCAACGATGAAGGGTGTGGCCACCCTTAATGTGCCATCTTATGTTAAACATCAAAAGTTAATTGACTGGGTGGCTGAAGTGGCCGCTTTGACAATGCCAGACAACGTTTATTGGTGTGACGGCAGCGAAGAAGAATATGATCGTTTGTGCGCTCAGATGGTTGAGGCAGGAACACTAAAAAAGCTAAATCCAGCAAAAAGAAAAAATTCATACCTAGCCTGCTCTGATCCAAGTGATGTGGCCAGGGTTGAAGATAGAACTTACATTTGCTCTAAAAATAAAGAAGACGCGGGCCCAACCAATAATTGGATGGACCCAGCCGAAATGCGCACGACGCTACAGCCATTATTCGCGGGCTCCATGAAAGGCAGAACGATGTATGTTGTGCCTTTTTCAATGGGCCCCCTAGGGTCTCCAATTGCTCATATTGGCGTTGAGTTGTCCGATAGTCCGTATGTTGCGATCAATATGCGCATCATGACTCGCATGGGCAGGGGCGTTTTTGATGTATTGGGCGCCGAAGGTGATTTTGTGCCCTGTATTCATACAGTTGGCAAGCCACTTCAAGCCGGTGAAAAAGATGTGGCCTGGCCTTGCAACAGCACTAAATACATCGTGCATTACCCAGAAACTCGTGAAATTTGGTCCTTTGGCTCAGGTTACGGCGGCAATGCATTGCTCGGCAAGAAATGTTTTGCCCTGAGAATTGCTTCAACCATGGGCCGTGATCAAAACTGGTTGGCTGAACACATGTTAATTTTGGGCGTTACATCGCCCGAAGGTAAAAAATACCATGTGGCCGCAGCTTTCCCATCGGCTTGTGGAAAAACTAACTTTGCTATGTTGATTCCACCCCAAGGTTATCAAGGTTGGAAAGTAACCACCATTGGCGATGACATTGCTTGGATCAAGCCGCGCAAAGATCCTGTCACAGGAAAAACACGGTTATTTGCAATCAACCCAGAAGCAGGTTATTTTGGTGTTGCTCCCGGCACAAACACATTGACCAACGCCAATTGCATGGCTTCTTTGAATGAGAATGTCATCTTTACAAACGTTGCTCTAACGGATGATGGCGATGTTTGGTGGGAAGGCATGACTGACAAGGCCCCTGATCACCTCATCGATTGGCAAGGCAAAGACTGGACCCCAGCTGATGGCGCAACAGGAAGAAAAGCGTCTCACCCAAACGCCAGGTTCACAGTTGCAGCAACCAATAACCCAGTGATTGACCCAGAGTGGAACAATCCTGACGGCGTTGCTATCGATGCATTCATCTTTGGTGGCCGCCGTTCAACAACGGTGCCATTGGTCACTGAGGCACGCAACTGGGTCGAAGGCGTTTACATGGCCTCAACCATGGGCTCTGAAACAACCGCTGCCGCCGCTGGTCAACAAGGCATTGTTCGCCGCGATCCATTCGCGATGTTGCCTTTCGCTGGTTACAACATGAGCGATTATTTCCAACATTGGTTGAACATGGGCAAAAAGCTTGAAGCCGAAGGCGCAAAATTGCCAAGCATTTACTGTGTTAACTGGTTCCGTAAAAACGAAGCTGGTAAGTTTGTGTGGCCGGGATACGGTGAAAATATGCGCGTTCTAGCTTGGATGCTTGAGCGCATTGAGGGCAAGGCCAAAGGTCAAGAAAATATTTTTGGCACAACACCTTCACACAAAGATATCAATTGGGCAGGTCTTGATTTCAGCGAAGATCAGTTCAATCAGGTGACTTCAATTGATAAAGCTGCATGGCAAGAAGAGATGAAGTTGCACGACCAGTTATTTGATCAGCTGTCATATCATTTACCAAAAGAATTGGTTGAAACAAAGCGGGCTTTAGAAAAGCGTTTAGCCAGCTAAACAATCAATAACAAAAAACCCCTTGTTTGAAATATTCAAGCAAGGGGTTTTTTTATTAAGAATAGATTAGTTGATGTGCTTTGGGAGCATGTTTGCCGGATTGATGTGATGACCAGCCCTCATGACTTCATAGTGAAGATGTGGACCCGTTGATCTTCCGGTGTTGCCGACCTTGGCAATCATGTCGCCGCGCTTGACTGTCTGCCCAACCCTCACCAACAACTGGCTTGCATGGGCATAACGCGTTTTAAAACCTTCCGCATGGTTGATTTCAACGACATTGCCGTATTGAGAGTCCCAGCCTGAGCGACTCACAACACCAGCCGCAGACGCAAGAATCGGCGTACCAACAGGAGCAGAAAAATCTAGACCTTCATGCTTTGCCATGGTGTGCAAGAAAGGATCCATCCTCAGGCCAAACCCACTGCTCAAGCTGTAGTTGTCTTTAACCGGAATGCCTATTGGCAAACTATTTAACCAGGTGAATTGCTTTTCCCAAAGGGCGTTAATTTCTGAAATACTTTTTTTAAATTCGGTCATGTCCTGAAGCGAACCATCTAGAGCATCGATCAGACGAACATCTTTTTTGATTTTTATTTCCGGGAGTTTGTGGGGGCCGCCCTTGCCATTTCCGCCGGGAACCTGGGACTTAACCGCGCTTGGCGTAGCCATGTCCATGAATTTGTCTTTTAGTTTTTGAATTTGAACAATTTCATCAGACGTGGTTTGTAATTTTTCCTGAATTGCCTGAAGACGTTCTTTGTAGGCCAATTCAATTTGATCTTGTTCTGCTTGAGTTAAAACGCCACCCAATGCTCTGGCTAAATCAGGCCTTGCTTCAATTGCAATTCTCAAACCAACAAAATGCAAAATACCACCCGCCGCAACCAAAAGTGCCGCAAGAATACCAACCGCAATTGAGACGGTTCTTAAGGTAATCGATATTTTTCGTACCCGGCCTGTTGGACCGGAAACCCACATTAGCTGCATAAAAGTTGTTCAATTTGATGAGAGATGCATTATAAAGGCTCCCATGAGTATGCCAACCCCCTCCCAAACCTATGATGCAATCGTGATTGGCGGGGGTATTGCAGGCGCTTCGATCATAAAATCATTAAAAAACAATAACTTAACTAACTTTTTGTTAATAGATTCAGCAGAATTTCCTGCCCAAGGGACCAGCGGACATGATGGTGCGCTTTGTCACCCTTATATTGGTCGCGGCGCATCCCGGCTTCAACGTTTGAGCATGATTGCATTCAATGAGGCCAAGCAAATCTGGGCAAATTATTGGTCTGGGGGCGGCGTTCTGCATTTGGCTAGAAATGCAGAAAACCATGATAAAAATTTAATGAGTGAGCGCCTACTATCACAAGGATTCAGCTTTGATAATGCCAAGGTAATTTCCGCAGACGAAGCTAAGGCGATGTGCGGAGTGTCATTAGCGGGCACATTTTTCCCCGAGGGTGGCTGGGTCAATCTCAAGCAAATCTGTGAGGACGCATTTTCTCAGCTAACACATCAGCAGGTATTGATGTCATGCACGGTTACAAAAATTGCATATCGTGACAAATATTGGATCGTTTGCGACAAACAGGAAAAAATCATTGGGGTGACACCCAGATTGTTTCTGGCCAGTGGTTTGGGGGTTAAAGCATTGGCAGCATCAACACAAATTGATTTGCCCCTGAAGCCGGTTCGCGGACAGCTATCAACCTTTGGCTATAAAAAAGAAAGCTCTTGGGCAAGACACCAGCCAACCGTTGCTATTTCTGGCGAGGCGTATTGCTTGCCTCCAATTGAAATGAACGATGGCTCTTATCAGTGGATGGTTGGATCTAGCTACGATGAGTACGAAGAGGATTTAAGTGTCTGGGATCAAAGCCACCAAGAAAACTTAAGCCTCATTCAGGAAATGCTGGGCAAAGAATGTGACCCTGCAGAAATTGAGCCAGTGGATGCGTTTGTTGGAATACGTTGTGTGGCCAGTGATCGTCTGCCAATCATGGGCCCGGTTAAAGGTTATCCCGGTTTGTATATCTTGACCTCCCTAGGATCTAGGGGTGTGATGTGGTCTGCACTCGCCCACCAGATGTTCACAGAACATCTGGCAGAAGAGATACGTCACTCCGCTTTTTTGGACGCGCGCTTTTTTGCAGGCGCTCGCTTGACTGGCTTGGGCTTATCGGCAGACTTGGTTTCTGCTTTGCTGCCTGCCCGCTTTTTAGCTGGTGCCTCAAATTCAAAGCCGATTTTGCCGTCTGGTTGACGCGCCAAATATGCTTTAAAGCCGCGCCCAGTTCTAGATGATTTGAAATTGGTGAGTAAATCTGTTTTACCTTCACTTAAAAGTTTAGACACCTGTTCTTGCGAAATCTCTTGTTGCAAGACAACTTTACCAGTAGAAAAATCACAAGCTTTGTTGGGGCCAACACTTCGTTCACAAAGATATTTCATGCCATGTTCATACACGGCACCCGAGCATTTAGGGCAGGCACCCAAAGAGGCTTGACCAGTGAAGTCAACTTCTTCATTGTTATCTTCACCGCTATTACCAAAATCAAACTCAAGCTTGTAGCCTGCATTTGGATAGTCTTTGTCATCTTCCGGAATAGAAACTAATTTAATGATTGCAGCAAATGGGCGCCCCATTTTGCTTCTAAAGCCTTGTAGCGGACCGATCTCTTTATTCTTAATGAACTCTTCTGCTTCGTGATACTCAAAAGCGCGACCACCAGGTATTTTGCTGATAGAAAAGCCACACTTTTCACAAGCAAAGCGGCGGTAGTTTTCTTTGACCAAGCCGCCGCAATGAGGGCAGGGTGTTTTTAGATCTGCATAGTCACCAGGAATCGTATCGCTGTCATATTCTTTGGCGCGCTTAACAATTCGCTGAGTGATTTGCGCAATTTCTTGCATGAAGGTGTTACGATCAATTTGACCTTTTTCCATCAACGCAAGTTTGTGCTCCCAGTTACCAGTCAATTCTGGATGCGTTAATTCTTCAACGCCCAAGCCGCGCAACAAAGTCATTAGCTGAAAAGCTTTGGCAGTTGGAATAATTTCTCTTGCTTCGCGCACCATGTATTTTTCAAACAGCAAACCTTCAATGATCGCAGCTCTGGTTGCGGGCGTGCCCAAGCCTTTTTCTGACATCGCTTCGCGGAAGTCTTCATCATCAATGAGTTTGCCCGCGCCTTCCATGGCAGACAAAAGTGTTGCTTCGGTATAGCGTGCAGGAGGCTTTGTCTTTAATGGGTTTGGTTTGATCGACTCAGTTTGAACCTTTTCATTTTCACCAACCACCACAAGCTCTTTGTCATCCTGTGATGATTTTCCATAAACTGCCAACCAACCTGGATTGATCATGATCTTGCCATCTGTTTTAAATTGATGGCCGCTTACTTCGGTGATGCGAGTGGTGACTTTGAATTCAGCTGATGGGAAAAAGATTGCCATGAAGCGACGAACCACCAAGTCATAAAGTTTCTGTTCGGGCTCTGAAAGATTTTTGGGCGCCTGAAGGGTTGGGATGATCGCAAAGTGATCAGAAATTTTGCTGTTATCAAAAATCTTTTTATTGGGTTTTACCCAGGAGTTATTCAGGATTTTTGAAGCATGCGGATAGTAGTTATCTGAACTTTCGGCCAGCATTTCTAAAGTGCTGGTCACAGTAGGTAGATAGTCTTCTGGTAGAGCGCGTGAATCGGTTCTTGGATAAGTAAGAACTTTGTGTCTTTCATATAAGGCCTGAGCCAAGCCTAGGGTGTTTTTGGCTGAGAAACCGAACCTAGCATTCGCTTCACGTTGCAAACTGGTTAAGTCAAAAAGCTGAGGGGCGGCCTGAGAGCTGGGCTTCGACTCTTCACGAACTTTGCCGGCCTTGTCGTGACAGGCAGCAACAATGCTTGCAGCGGCCGCTTCACTCCACAGACGACTGTCCCTTTTCTCAGGATCAGCGTTAGCATCTTTGGAGTCTTTTTTAAATTTCGGGTCAAACCATCTGCCTTGATAAATACCTGCTGCACAAATGAATTCAGCGGTGACCTCCCAGTAATCTCGAGAGATAAATTTTCTGATCAACTCTTCTCTTTCAACCACGATCGAGAGGGTTGGCGTTTGAACACGTCCTACGGTGGTTAAGAAGAAACCACCACTTTTGCTGTTAAAAGCAGTCATGGCGCGCGTGCCATTGATTCCAATTAACCAATCAGACTCGGAGCGACAGCGCGCCGCATTCGCAAGATTGAGCAACTCTTCATCGCTGCGCAATTTACTAAAGCCATCTTTAATGGCTTGGGGCGTCATGGATTGAAGCCACAGGCGTTCGACTTTTTGAGTTGCTTTGGTGTGTTGTGCAATCAAGCGAAAAATTAGTTCGCCCTCTCGACCTGCGTCACAAGCATTGATCAAACGATCGATGTCTTTGCGTTTGATCAGTTTTTGTAAAACTTTTAAGCGAGCTTCTGTCTTGGCAATCGGACGAAGGTCAAAGTGGGGCGGAATCACTGGTAAGTTGGCAAACGACCATTTACCTCGTTTGACTTCATAGGCATCGGGAGCTGCTATTTCAAGAAGGTGTCCAACAGCAGACGAAACTACAAATTGATCACTTTCAAAGTAATCCTCGTGCTTTGTGAATCCGCCAAGTGCGCGAGCAATGTCTGCCGCAACCGATGGTTTTTCGGCAATGATTAAGGCCTTAAAAGGTCCAGTTTGAGCAGTTGTTTTTGCCACGTGACAGCTTCCCCAATGGGTCTAATTAAATGAATTTCCTTTTTTCATTATTAACCGATAAATGGAAAAGAAGGAAATAATTAAGAAA
>JBEIOY010000021.1:0-13433 GCA_040377355.1 Burkholderiaceae bacterium
TCCTTTTCCACTAGAACAGTTTCAGAAAGACATTACTGTTTGGTCAAAGTGCGCAGTAAAGATGGCCATGAAGGTATTGGCTTTTGCTATGTTGGAAGTGCTGCTGGAGAGTTAGTCAAATTAGCAGTTGAACAACTCTTTGCGCCAAAGCTGATTGGTCAAGACAGTCACCGCACCGAGGGTATTTGGCAGGAAATGTACATCGAGTCGATCTTGCAAGGTCGGTCTGGCAGTGTGATGCGAGCCATCTCTATTCTGGATATAGCGCTTTGGGATCTGAATGCCCATTCAGTCAATTTACCTTTGCATCGTTACTTGGGTTCTTTTGTGAATGATCGTGTCCCAGCTTATGCCAGCGGGGGCTATTACTTGAATGGTAAAACACCAGCCAAGCTTGGCAAAGAGATGGAAGGTTATGTGAAGTTGGGGTTCAGGGCCGTCAAAATGAAAACAGGTCGCTTGAGCCCCAAAGAGGAAGAGGCTCGCTTGAAAGCTGTTCGATCAGCCGTTGGACCAGACATCATCGTGACCATGGATGCCAACAATGCTTGGCGTGATATTCCAACTGCCATGGAATACATGAGGCGCTTTGAGCAATACAACCCATACTGGATGGAGGAACCTTTTTCTCCGGATGCCATTGATCTTCATGCTCGCCTAGCAAAACTCACAAGCATTACGATTGCCACGGGTGAGATTGAGGTGGGGCGTTGGCGTCATCGTGACTTGGTAGAGCAGGGCGGTGCGGAGATATTGCAAACAGATGCAGCTGTCTGCGGTGGCATCTCAGAATGGCGCAAGATCGCTGCCTATGCGGATGTTAAAGGTATCACCTTGAGCCCTCATTGGTTCCATGATTTACATGCCCCATTGGTGGCCGCAACGCCCAACGCACGTTTTGTTGAATTCTTTGTCGATGATCAGGTCTTGAATTTCAGACGTTTGATTAATAAGCAATTGAAATTCAAAAATGGTGATTTGATCCTGCACACCACTCCAGGCCTTGGTTTTGGCTTTGATGAGGCGGCAGTTAAAAAATATGCGATTGGGAAAAGCACATGGACCAAAATCAAATAAGTCCTGCCAAAGCCAAGCAGTACGTTCAGGAGGTATTCGCCAAGTTGGGCATGCCTCATGAAGACACCCTGATTGCTGCTGAATACATCATCAGAGCTGATTTGGTGGGGGCGGATGGTCATGGAATATTCCGCATGCCTCAGTATGTTCAGCGCTTCTTACAAGGAGGCATGAACATCCATGCCAAAATCAAGATCATCAAAGACAGTGGTCCTATGGCTCTACTTGATGGTGATAATGGCTTGGGTCATTTGGTCATGGTTCGATCAACCGAGATGGCCATCAAGAAAGCCAAAGAATTCGGAGTAGGCTGGGTTGGATCAAATAACGGTAATCACTCGGGTGCTGGCGCTCACTACGTGAACAAAATTGCGGATGAAGGCTTGGTTGGAATTTATTTGGCAGTTGGTAGCGCCAACCACATGGCACCAACCGGCGGTTCTAGTCGTTTGTTATCCACCAATCCAATTGCTTTTGGTGTGCCGGCCGGTCACGGTAAACCGCACATGATTTTAGACATGGCCACCACAGTCACAGCATTTGGAAAAATCAAAGTCAAAGTTCAAAAAAATGAAGCCATGCCAGTTGGTTGGATGATTGATCAACTAGGTCTACCCATCACTGATCCGAAAAAAGCTTCAGAAGGTACTCTATTGCCAATTGGAGATCACAAAGGCTATGGTTTGGCCTTGATGATCGGTATGTTAGCCGGCTGCATGAACGGCGGCGCTGTGGGCAGCAATGTTGTGGACTTCAATAAAGACAGTTGTACTATTGCCAACACTGGTCAAACCATGATTGCGATCAATCCTGATTTTTTTATGGGGCATGATTATTTCTTGAGTGAAGTTGGTCGCGTGATTGATGAGTTGCATGCATCCAAAACCTTGCCCGGGGTTGATCGCATTCGGGTGCCGGGTGAGGGTGCCAAAGCCACAGAAGAAAAAAGGAGCCGAGAAGGGATTCCTTTGGCTCCTGAATTGCGCGCAGCATTGAATGAATGTGCGCAAAGTTTGGGTGTTTCTACTATCTAAAAAAGAAGTATCAAGCTGTCTTGTTGATTATTTCTTTTTAGATTGCTCGTAACGTGCCTTGTTTTCTTCATTTGGTGGATACAGGCCAGGAAGAGCGGCTCCTCCTTTAACTTGTTCCATGATCCAAGATTCAAGATTCTCTTGCTCAGGAGCTGTTGCAACCATCTCGTCCACAAGATCAGCCGGTATCAAGACCGCGCCATCATCATCAATCACGATCACATCATTTGGGAAAACAGCCACACCACCGCAAGCAATCGGCTCTTGCCAAGCAACAAATGTCAAACCTGTCACAGATGGTGGCGCCGCAATACCGCTGCACCAGATAGGTAATTCTGTTTCTAAGACGCCAGCCACATCTCGAATCACGCCGTCAGTCACCAAAGCCGCTACCTGACGCTGCTTCATCCGTTGACATAAAATATCCCCAAAAATACCAGCGTTGGTCACGCCCATCGCATCAACCACCGCAATGCAACCAGCTGGCATATCTTCAATCGCTGCCCTGGTAGAGGTGGGAGATGACCAAGATGCGGGTGTGGCTAAATCTTCTCGGGCTGGCACAAAGCGCAAAGTAAATGCACGGCCAACAATTCTGCCTTGGCCTGGTTTGAGTGGCATGCTTCCTCTTAACCACACATTGCGCAGACCTTTTTTGATTAACAGGGTGGTCAACGTGGCTGTTGTCACCTTTGAAAGTACGTCGATCACTTTTGGATCTAATGCTTGAACGGGTGTTTTCATAAAAGACTCTTAAATATTAGGAATATTGCCGCCATCCACACGGATAACGGAACCAGTGATGTATGAAGCTGCTTGGCTGGCTAAAAATGTTGCTGTGTCACCGTACTCTTCAGGTCGACCCAAACGCCCCATGGGGATAGATTTCAAGCTGTCAGCCTCAACATCCTCAAGAGATATGTTCTCACGCTTTGCACGAGACTCATCCAAAAAACGAATGCGATCCGTTGCAATTCTTCCTGGAACAATGATGTTCGCAGTGATGCCGTGTGGAGCAAGTTCGCGAGACAAGGTTTTAGACCAAGCGTGCAAAGAGGCCCTCAAAGTATTCGAAATGCCCAAGTTAGCAATAGGGGTGATGGCGCCTGATGATGTGCTGGTGATGACTCGTCCCCACCCGCGTTGCTTCATACCTGGTATGGCACGATCGGTGATGGCAATGACTGAGAGAACCATCTCTTGAAACTTTTCAATCCAAAGTGCGGTTGATTGTCCTGCTGCAGTGGCTGGAGGCGGTCCACCAGTATTGTTC
Organism: Burkholderiaceae bacterium; assembly: GCA_040377355.1. GTDB lineage: Bacteria > Pseudomonadota > Gammaproteobacteria > Burkholderiales > Burkholderiaceae > Polynucleobacter. The sequence continues at coordinate 3,385 of JBEIOY010000021.1, forward strand.
ACCAGGATATCAATAGGACCAAGATTTTTTTCAATTTGTGTGAATAATTCATCGATGGCTGCTAGATTGCCTAAATCCCAAGCGATGCAGTAAGCCTGACCACCTGCTGCTTTGATCGCTTGCGCAGTCGTCTCTAAGTTTGCCATTGTTCTGCCAGCTAAAGCTACTTTGGCTCCCTCTTTGCCAAGAGACAAAGCGATGGCGCGACCCAAACCGCTACCCGCTCCAAATACCAGAGCGGTTTTATTTTTAATGCCTAAATCCATTATTCAATTTCCTTTAATTTTCTAGCTTGTCTAATTGTTAGTCGTTCAATATCTTTGATATCTGCTGGTGATAGTTTCGGGCCTGGCTTGCGAACTGCGGCTGATGCAATCACACCACGTTCAGCCAGGATATGCTTGCGCACTGCTAAACCAATATTGGCTTGTTGCTCATATTTGGCCAAAGGCAAATACGCATCGAAGATATCACAGGCTTTTTCTATATTGCCTTGAGAAAATAATTCGCAAACACGCACCATCATTTCAGGATAAGCAAAACCGGTCATTGCGCCATCGGCACCGCGAATCATCTCTTCGGTCAAAAATAAACCACCACCATTGCCAGTCAAAATTGAGACGCGCTCAATTTCTTTCTTGGTAATTGATGTGATGATTCCGGATAATTTGTTAAGTCCTGGAGAATCTTCGTGCTTGAGCATCACGCAGTTAGGGGAGTTCTTTAAGATCTTGAGAATCACAGGCGTTGACATCTGCACACCGGTTGAAACCGGATGATCCTGCAGGCACCATGGCACATCAGGCCCTAATGTTTCATTGACCATATCAAAGTAAGCGGTGATTTGATCATCCGTGCGAAGGGTTGAAGGTGGTGCCACCATCACGCCCGCTGCACCCATGCCCATCACCGAAGTGGTTAACTCTTTCATCGGGGCAAAGCCTGGAGCAGAGGCGCCAACCACCACAGGAACACGACCGTTCACACGCTTTAAAACACGCGCTACAAAAACTTTGGATTCCTCGGCTGTTAGCTTGGTGGCTTCACCCATGATTCCTAAAATTGTCATACCAGTGACGCCACAGCCTAAATAAAAATCCACCATGGAGTCAGTGCTTTCTAAATCGAGAGCACCGTTTTCCTGAAATGGCGTCACGGTGATTATGTAAACTCCACGGCTATTGCGATTAAATTGACTCATGATGTAACCCCCGCAGATTTCTTATTCCTTATAAACTGCATCACTACCACCAATGTGAACCCTACAAAGCCTGCGATATCAGAGTAATTAGAGGGGTAGGCAAGGCATACGCCAGACAGAATCAAAATCCAACGTTCAAACACATTCGTCTTAGCCAAAAACCAACCTTGTAAGCCGCCAGCTAAAGCGATCACGCCAGCCGCTGCAGTGAAGCTCACCCAAGCAATTTGCATCCAATCTGCATTGGCCAAAGCTTTGGTTGAGCCCATCAACAACAGGGCGCTGCCAGACTTATCTAATACAAACATGAACGGCACCAAAATAGCCGGAGCCACATACTTCCAACTTTGCAAAGTCGTTTTATAAGGATTGCCTTTGCAAATCGCCGCAGCTGCAAATGGCGAAAGAGCCGTTGGGGGAGATACCTCAGATAAAACGGCGTAATAGAAAATGAACATGTGGGCAGCAAACGCAGGAACACCCAAGTTAATCAAAGCAGGGGCAGTGATGACTGCGCAAATGATGTAAGACGCAGTCACGGGAACCGCAAGACCCACAACCCAAACAATCATCGCCGTATAGATCGCTGTCAATAACAATGAACCATCAGCCAATTGAATGATGATGGAGCTGAATTTAAGGCCCAAACCAGTCAAAGTCACCGTACCAACAATCAAACCAGCACCGATACAAGTTGCGGCAATACTGATCACACCAGAGGAACCGTTGGCCAAAGCTTTGATCAGGTTAGATTCATAAAAAGACTTGATGACTGATTGTTTGCCGCTGAACATGTCCCAAGGCAAGATGGCTGTATCAGCCCTCAACATACTGGTTAGAGCTGAAAGTACTGTGGCCCAAAATACTGACATCACGGGTGAAAAACCCATCATCATGAACACGACGATCGAAATCAATGAGAAGAAGTGGTACCAATACTTCTTCGCTAAATTCCATGCGGTATCAACTTTTTCAATTTTGATGGCAGACATATTGTATTTTTTGACATCAATTTCAACCATGACAAATAAGCCAAGGTAAAAAAGGATGGTTGGAATACAAGCCATCAACAAAACATCTAAATAAGAAATCTTTAAAAAGTCAGCAATTAAAAAAGCTGCCGCACCTAAGACTGGCGGCGAAATAATTGCACCCAAACCACCCGCTGCTAAAAGACCGCCGGCTGCATTTTTATCGTATCCCACCTTATCTAGCATTGGTGCTGCAACACTGCCAACTGTGACTGTTGTGGCAACGCCAGAGCCTGATGGTCCGCCCAATAAGAATGAAGAAAGAACAATTGTTTTGCCCACACCAGAGGATTTGCCACCCATGGCACTGAAAGCAAAGTCGATGAAAAATTTTCCTGCATTGGTGAACTGTAAAAAAGCACCAAAGATGGTAAATAAAATGATCAAGGTTGCTGAAACGTCCACCGCCGTTCCAAACACACCCTCTAGGGTCATATACATGTAACCTACCAAACGCGGCACCTCATAACCTTTATGTGTCCATGGAGCTGGTAAGTAATTCCCAAATAATGCGTAGGCTAAAAATAACAAGGTGACCGACAGCAAAATCAAACCATTGGTGCGACGCACACCTTCAAGAATCAAAATAATAAAAATGACACCAAAAATAATATCCAACTGAAGTGGGGCGGTATTTCTATCTGCTAAATCATCACCGCCTTGCAAGATATAAAAAGCGGTTGCAATGGCTAGGCCTGCAAGTATGACATCCCAAATCATTAAGCGATTTTTAAATTTAGCTGCGATTGGGAATGATAAAAATAGAATGGCTAAAACAAAGCCAACGTGAACCACTCGAAGTTGTAACGTTGGCACAATCGAGTAAGCCGCATACAAGTGAAACAGCGACATGGCCACTGCAGCCAAGGTTAAGAAAATGGCTAAAAAGCCTTTGTACTCGTGAGAGTCGCCCTCTTCTTGACGAATCAATGACTCTACTTCCTGTTTGGTTTTTTCATCCAATGCAGGGGTTTGATCTTGAATCATGGTTGTCTCGCTCAATGTAAAACTACCCAAGGGACGCTTGGGTAGTTTGTATTATTTTTCTAATATTTTTTAGAACTTCGCGCCACGTTCTTTCAAGTACTTGATAGCGCCTGGGTGGAATGGAACTGAGCTGTTGCCTGGCTTCTGAATACCCACATTGATGTTGGAATATTCAGCATGCGTTGCAATCAACTCTTTTTGATGATCAAAAACAGCTTTCACAATCTTATAAGCTTGGTCATCTGGCATTGAAGCATTCACAACCAAAATATTCGCTACAGCGGATACTTGATTGTCTTTGGTCATCCCTGAATAAACACTCTTAGCGATTGTGTCAGTGTAGTAAAGATTGCCATACTTTTTGTTCATGGCAGTTACTTCAGCGGCGTTATCGATCATCACAATCTTGGTGCCTGGTGTATTTGCTAAATCAGTCACAGCAGCTGTTGGAAGGCCGCCTACCCAGAAAAACGCATCAATCTTGCGATCTTTCATCGCATTCACAGACTCAGCAGCGCTTAAACGCTCACGCTTCACATCTTTATCTTTGTCTAAGCCAGCGGCCTCGATCAAGCGGAAAGCCATCACTTCAGTTGCGCTACCAGGTGAACCTGTGCTGACACGCTTACCTTTGAGGTCTTTCATTGACTTGATGCCAGTTGCTTCAGTCGTCACGACGTGCATGCGGTTAGGATAGAGAACTAATAAAGTGCGAAGTTCAACCTTTTTGTTGACAAACTTGTCTTTACCTTCGAGGGCATCCTTGGCAGCATCTGCCATTGAGAAGCCAACATAAGGCTTGCCTGTTGCGATCAAGTTGATGTTGTCAACTGAACCACCAGTCACTTCAGCTGTAGCTTGCATACCGGGTACATGCTTAGAAAGTACTGAAGCCAAACCACCACCCATAGGGTAGTAAACACCACCGGTACCACCAGTGCCTACAGAAATGCTTTGAGCGCTCGCAATACTGGCCGAGCTAAATAAAAGTACAGCTAATAGCTTTGCAATCTTCATTCTCTTGTCTCCGGTTTGTGTTTGATAAGTATTAAATACCGTTCTCAAAATTTAGCACTATTTTTTTCTTTTTGCCCCATGTTTTTGGTATTACCTAGGGTTATCACTAGTCAATTGCTTTTAAATAAGAAAATGCACTCTTTTTGAGCAGAAATGTAGCCATAAATATGCCTGAAAAATGCTCAAAACTAATTTACATTTTTAGATGCAAAATTCATTTAGAGTCATATGAATAAGATAAAAAAAGAATCCAGCGTAAAAACGAAACAAAAGAAGAATTAAATAAAAATCAATTGAGGCAAACATGACAGCAAGTAAAAAAGTAGTGATCGTGGGTGGCGGCACCATGGGTGCAGACGTGGGGCTTGTTTTTTTAAGAGGTGGTTACGCCGTAGAAATCATTGAGGCAGGGTCAGAGCGCAGGGCTTTCTTGCCCCAATACTTTGAATTTCAAATCAAAGAACTTGGGTATGCCAAACCAGATAAACCAATCACAGTTCACGCCGGCCTCAAGGATGTAACTTGGTCAAGCGTTGATTTGGTGGTGGAATGTATTCCGGAAAAATTACCCCTCAAACAAGAATTGTACAAGCAGTTAGATCAGTTAGCGCATGCGCACACCATCTTGGCAAGCAATAGCTCGAGTTTTCCAATCAGCCAAATCGCTGAGGGCCTATCCACCACCAATCGCATGATTGGCTTGCACTTCTTCATGCCAGCCCATTTGGTACCTTGTGTAGAGGTCATCAAAGGTGTGAAGACCAGCCAAGGTGTGATGGATGATTTGTTCCAAATCATGACGCGTTGCCTGATGGTGCCGGTTAGAGTGAACAAAGACTTGCCCGGCTTCTTGGCCAATCGATTGCAGCATGCCATGTCTCGCGAGGCTTTCTCGATGATTGATCAAGGTATTGCCACGCCCGAAGATATTGATAATGCTGTCCGCTTTGGATTTGGGTTCAGATATTTGGCAGCGGGTCCTGTGATGCAACGTGATCATGCCGGGATTGAGATTCATACGGCGGCAGGCGCCAGCATTTATCCATCTTTGTGCAATGACGCAACACCCGCCAAATGTTTGACAGATAAAGTCAAAGATAATCATCACGGCATGAAAACTTCGCAAGGTTTTTACTCTTGGACCCCTGAAGCCATCAAGGTAGAGCGCAACCGTTACGACACGATTCTCAAAGCCGGATTAAAAATCATCCAAAAGGACATTGAAAGCATCTGCCGCTAAAGAAAAAAGCCTGCATCTTTTGACAGAAACAAGCTTTTTGATTTGGTGCCCCAGGAGAGACTCGAACTCTCACGCCTCGCGGCACCGGCTTCTAAGACCGGCGTGTCTACCATTCCACCACCAGGGCATGGCCTTGGCGCATGAGAAAACTTCCTAAAACCCTCATAGCGCCGAAGCTAAGCCCATCATTCTACTTGAATTTTAAGCAAATTTAAAGTCCTAGAGCCGATTTCCCTGAGAGCTGAATGAATGCAGTATTAGCTGTAAGGCTAATGTGCTATTTGTTGATATATTTCTATCATACGAACATAGATAACTATCTGTTAATTTTGATATTTTTAGAATTATTGAATGTTCATAGATTGTGAAAGTTTTGTATGTTTAAGCCGCCCGCAACAATTAAAAATACCGCAAAATTTGCCCTCTTTGGGTTGATGGGTGTCGTTTCTGGACACGCTTACGCCGCCGGCTTTGTAGATACCTTGGCTGATATCTTCTCTTGGATAGCGATTATCATTATTCCAATTGTTTTGGGCATTGCCTATTGGCAAATTCATTATTTACCTAGCAAGATTGCTGAAAAACGTCAGCATCCACAAAAAGAAGCGATTCATGCGATGTGCATGGTCTCGCGTTTTTCGGGCGGCTTGTTTTGGCCGATAGCATTTGTCTGGGCTCACCTGAAGCCAACCATCGTGCCTTTATCAAAAGAGCAAGTTCAGTCTCTTGCGGAAGCAGAAAAAAAATCTCTCTCAAGCGGCGCTAAGGAATAGACATGTTAGAAATCATCATTGTTCTTTACACATTGGTTGTTTGGTGGATATTTTTTAAACGCAAACTCTATCCCTGGGACAAGCGCGCCAAAATCATTGTTTTTGTCACGCCCGTGGTGTTTGTGCTGATCATGATTTTGCTCATGAACATCTTTGCACCAAGCAGCTCTGATGTCAGAGTCACGCGTCACGAAGTGCCAATCATCCCTCAAGTCAAGGGACGTGTGATTGAGGTGAAGGTGACTGACAACCAACGCGTCAAGAAGGGTGATATTTTATTCAAGATTGATCCTGAGCCCTATCAAGCTTCTGTCAATGCTCTGAATGCCAAACTCAAGCTTGCTAAAAAACGAGTGGAAGAAAACCAGGCCTTAGTCAAAACAGGATCAGGCAATCGTTTTGATCTTGAAAAAGCAGAAGCTGATTACGATGAACTAAAAGAAAAATCTGACAACTCTTATTGGGAGCTTGAGCAAACCATTGTGCGCGCACCCAACAATGGCACGGTCGTAAATGCTCAATTGCGTCCAGGAGTTTTTTTGGTGCCAACACCTTTGCGCGCTGCGATGAGCTTTGTTGAAGATGAGCCACAAGTATTCATGCTATTTCATCAAAATGAACTTCACCAAATCAAACCAGGACATGAAGCGGAGTTTTATGTGCCCACCAATCCTGGGCAAATTTATAAAGCCAAAGTTGAGAGTGTGATTTGGGCCCAACGTCAGGGGCAGGTGAACGCCAGCGGTGATTTGCCTCAAACAGGGGTCAGGCCAGCCGTACCCAATCGTTTTCCGGTTAAGCTGACTCTTGAAGAGGGTGGTCATACAGAATTGATTGCTGCTGGTGCGATTGGTCATGGCGCCATCTACACAGACAACATGAGCTTTTTACATTTTGTTAGAAAAGTCATGTTACGTGTTTATAGCAAGCTTAACTACGTTGTTCCAAAATTGCATTGATGAGATCGATGGATAAAGTCTCCATGGCCAAGTATTTGTCTCTCAGTCTCGCATTGGTGCTGAGCGCTTGTTCAATTGGTGAACCAATTAAAAGATCTGAGTTGTTAGATCGATCATTGCCTGGGCAAAATCTACCTGGACAATACAAAGCTACTAACAATCAGATGGCTAGTCAGGCGGCATTTCAAAGCATTGCTTGGGTAGATTCATTCAATGATCCTGAGTTAACAGAATTGGCAAAGCTTGCCATTCAATCAGCCCCAGATTTCAGAATATATGCCGCACGACTCGATCAAGCTGAAGCGATGATGAAAGCAGTGGGTGGGTCTTTCTACCCCAACGTTGGTGTGCAAGGTAAAACAGGTTCTAAGTTGGGTTTAGATGGATCGGGCACATCCGGTTATTACGTTGGCGCCAATTGGGAGATTGATCTTTGGGGCCGCGTTCGAGCAAGCTATGCCAATGCCGAACAAAATGCCAGAGCGATTGCTGGCGATCAAGAATCAGCCAAACTGTCTTTTATGGCAAATTTAGCTAAAACATTGTGGTCTGCGCGCGCACTTCATCTACAGGCACAAGCAGCCCAAGAGTCGGCTCAGCATCAAGAAAAAATCCTCGAGCATGTGAAGCACCGCGAAACAATTGGAGCTTCTTCAAAGCAAGACATTCTCAGTGCGGAAATCAATCTTGCTCAAGCCAAGGAGTTGGCTTTTAATCTTAAAAACGCCAGCCAACAAAATCTAAAAACCCTTGATGTTTTGGTAGGTCGCTATCCGGTAGGTACGCCACTCAAAAGTATGAGCTTGCCTAAAACCCCATCGGCCATCAATACAGGTGTGCCGTCAGATTTACTTGAGAGACGCCCTGACATCGCGGCTGCAGCTGCCCGAGTTGATGCAGCAAGATTCAATGTCAAAGAAGCAGAGGCCACGCGTTTGCCCAAGATCAGCTTAACCGCGGGCTTTGGTCGTATCAGCAGTGAAGTCTTTGTGTTAAAAACAGACTCATCAAACCCCAGTGCTGGTGTTGGCGTTTCTTTACCGATATTCACAGGCGGCGCATTAGAAGCAAGAGTTGAATCAAGGCAAGCTGAGCTTGATCAGGCTTTTGCCAGCTATGCCAAAGTCGGATTAAATGCTTTCAGAGAGGTTGAGTCCGCCTTATCAGGCGAACAATCCTGGCGTGCACGCTACGCAGAGCTCAATCAAATTTATCAATTGCAAAAAAATATTCAAAAAAGCACAGATGCCGAATTTGACATTGGCCGCATCGATCAACGCCAAGTCTTGCAGCAAAAAATACGGACCAATACCGCTCATTCAAATGAGCGACAAGGTCAGCTAGAGGTCTTGATGCAACGCATTAATTTATATTTATCTTTGGGTGGCCCAGCCATTTAAAGCCACCAGTGATCATTAAAAATCAGGAGTTAAACGTGAGCACATCATCTACCGAAACAATGTCCCGTTGGGGAAAAATCAAACACGGCTTTCTTCATGAGACCAAAAAGTTTCTGATTGCCACGGCTTATTTCACAATTTGGTTTTACGCGATTGGTTTATACAACCAATCACAAATGTTGCACTTTGGTGTTGATGGAGCTGACAGTATGTTCTCGGTCACGGTTGCTCTCATCAAGGCGGCCTTTGTCGGTAAATTCTTGATCACGGTTGAGTTATTGATACCAATCAAGGTCAACAAAGGTAAGCCTATTTTCTGGTCCTTGATTGGACATTCTTTGATTTATGTGGTCTTGGTCATGATTTTGCATGCCAACGCTCTTGGTATTGAAGGTTACTTACTTCACGGCAAGCCGTTCCTTGAGGGTTTATTAGAGTTCGGACATGCCAAACCTAAAAACCTGATCATGATTGCCTTCATCTACTGGTTAATCATCATTCACTACTTGACTTACTTCGCGGTTCAAAAAGCCGTCGGTGAAAAAGAGTTCAAAGACATCTTTTTGGGCAAGTAAAAATAAGATAAGTTCAATAAGAAAAAATGCCTCTGATCTCAGAGGCATTTTTCACAATAGCGGTAGGTGGTTTAAAAAAGGCTCAGGTAAAAATTCCAGAGCTCTTTGAATTATTTCTTAGGGGCACTCACCACAACAGCAACCGCTTCAGCGTAAGTTACATACACTTGATCTTTGGTTGTGATGTTTTTTAAGAGTGCCGGGTTCTCAACCTTCACATCCACCACATTGCCTTTAGGGCCTTTGAGTGTCACGACCTGTTTCTTTTGATCAATGGCCACAACGCTGGCGGTTGTCTTAACAATATTTGTTCTTACCATGCCAGGCTTATCACCCGCTTTAGCAGTTTGAGTATCAGAAGTCACTTCGCGACCGCGTACATCATTGTTCTTCGTTTTAACTAATTCAATGGCCACAGCCAATGCATATTGAACATCTAAACGATCGCCCACTTTGATCTGAGCAAAGTTTTTCACTTCTGGACCTGCAACGATATCCAGTTCACCTTCTTTGCTCTTGAATGTCACAACACGATTTTTTGTATCAATCTTGGTCACGATGCCGCTGTAAATTTGACCGCGCTCACCAGCGGCTGCTCTGGCAACTGGATCGGCAGGGTAGTCGTATTGCGCCATGGCCAATGAAGATAGACCAATAAGAGACGCTGTTAATAAGCTTAAGCTGATTTTTCCTGTTGTCATGATGATTCCTTGGTGATTAATTTGAAATATTCATCAAATGTTACACCTTAAACACCTTTTATGAATGAGCTCTATGGCTATTCAATCAACGGGCGCAACAAAAGAAAAAGCCTCTGAACTTTCATTCAAAGGCTTTCTAATTTGGCTCCTCGACCTGGGCTCGAA
>JBEIOY010000200.1:0-2320 GCA_040377355.1 Burkholderiaceae bacterium
GTTAGAAACAGTATTCAGATTCTGCAAAAAGTGTTTCAGATAAGAACTTGTGAAGACACCATTTTTAAAAATAGAAGCAGACCTTGTTTATTGCATCAGATTCATCGGTGCAGCGCACCTTGCGTGGGCAGAATCACTGAACAAAACTATGCTCAAGATATCCATAAGGCAGTTCAATTTTTAGAGGGTGATCATGCGAGCGTCATGGCTGAGTTCGAGCAGGCGATGCAGTCCTACAGTGACAATATGCAGTTTGAACAAGCAGCCATGATGCGTGACCGAATCGCTGATTTATCACAAGTGCTACAACAACAATCCATGGACACTGTTGCTGATGGTGAGGGTGATGTTGATATCTTGGCCATTGCGATGAAGGGCGGTTTGGCTTGTATTAATTTGGCCATGGTGCGAGGAGGCCGTCATCTGGGGGATCGAGCTTATTTTCCTAAGATGGGCCGCTTCAAAGAAGACGCCATGCCCAACAGTGATGAAGTCATGCAAGCATTCATCACTCAACACTATTTGAGTGATGACGCCGAATCACTCAAGCTCATCCCGAAAGTCATGGTCATTCAAGATTTCAGTGACTCTCCAGAAAATGATGAGTTACAAGAACTTTTAAATATCAAAGCCAATAAAAAGGTGCAAATCCTCAAACAACCTCAAGGTCAACGCAAGCATTGGTTGATCATGGCGCAAAACAATGCTGAGTTGGCTTTGACGAAACGCCTCACAGAGGCGGGCGGGCAAGAAACCAGAACGCGCTCGTTAATTGAGGTGCTCAACCTTGATCTTGAAAATGCCGAAGATTTACGCATTGAATGCTTTGATATCAGTCACACGTCAGGAGAAGCCACGCAAGCCAGTTGCGTGGTTTATTACAAACACGATATGCAAAGTGGTGAGTACCGCCGCTTCAATATCAATGACATCATCCCAGGGGATGATTACGCTGCGATGCGTCAAGTGCTTCACAGGCGTTACGCCAACTTTCAAGAAATCCCGCCTGAGAAACAACCTCACATTGTTTTGGTGGATGGTGGTAGAGGGCAGGTCAGCATGGCCAAGGAAGTCTTTGATGAATTGGGCTTGGACATTCACATGATTGTTGGTATTGCCAAAGGAGAGGGCAGAAAAGTTGGTTTAGAAACCCTCATCTTCGCTGATCAGCGAGAGCCCATGACCCTTGGTTTAGAAAGTCCAGCACTCTTACTCACAGCTCAAATCAGAGATGAGGCCCATCGCTTTGCTATTACTGGTATGAGAGCCAAGAGGCAGAAAACCAGAAACGTCTCGCGCCTTGAAGAAATTGAAGGCATAGGGGCCAAGAGACGTCAAAAACTCTTGGCTCGTTTTGGTGGATTAAAGGGTGTGACCAGTGCCACCATCGAAGAACTCCAGCAAGTGGAGGGTATTTCAAAGGCTTTGGCTGAGATCATTTACAAGCAATTGCATTGATAAGTAACACCAAATACAAAGCTTTAGAACTTCTATTATTTAGCAATACCCTTTATCCTTGCGTCATGCCCTTTAATTTACCTATCTTCCTCACTTGGTTACGTGTTGCGACCATCCCTTTGGTGGTTGGTATTTTTTATTTGCCCGAATCTTGGTTGGACATTGATGAGAAAAATCTTTGGGCAACCATCTTCTTTGTTGGTGCAGCCATCACAGATTGGTTGGATGGCTACTTGGCTCGCAAGTGGGGTCAGGTATCCGCTTTTGGCGCATTCTTAGACCCAGTCGCTGACAAACTCATGGTGGCAGCAGCATTATTAGTTTTACTTAACTTTGATCGTGTAGAAGTTTGGGTTGCTTTGGTCATCATTGGTCGCGAAATTACGATCTCAGCTCTAAGAGAGTGGATGGCACAAATTGGCGCATCAAGAAGTGTGGCTGTGCACTTTGTGGGTAAGCTCAAAACAGCTGCTCAACTGATCGCGATTCCATTCTTGCTCTTTAACGATGTTTTATTCAATCTTTTCCACACCAAAACGATTGGTAAGCCTCTTATTTGGATTGCGGCAGCACTGACAGTTTGGTCGATGTTCTATTACCTCCAGAAAGCCTGGCCGATGATCAAGGTCAAAGCGGACCTATGATCTTTGATTCATTAAAAGTCTGTAAAAACAAAGACTTTGACCATCATCAGGATCGTTCACCAAGGCGCCTAAAAAGCCTGATTATTTGACATAGGCTGGAATTATGGTAAAGTGACGGTCTTGTTGTTATGCGGGATTAGCTCAGTTGGTAGAGCGATACCTTGCCAAGGTATAGGTCGAGAGTTCGAGCCTCTTATCCCGCTCCAAATTACGAGGGA
>JBEIOY010000107.1:0-5073 GCA_040377355.1 Burkholderiaceae bacterium
CAATGCCAAAAGTTGAATTTCAGCCACTAAAAACGTCTGAATTAACTTCAGTGATTGAGTCTGCCGGAATGGTTTGGGTGAATACTGATCATCAGAAATTAGAAGAAGTTCGAGTGCAAATTGCTGCTGAACCAGTGATAGCAACGCCGCCACGTGAGCCAAAGCCGCCTGTTGAAGTTTCAACAGGTCCTATGGTTCTAGTAGAAACCGGCGGAAAAGAACAAACCATCGAAAAGTGAACTTAGTTCTACAATGAGCGTTATGTCAGAAAAAGTCATACCCCTCATTGATGAGCGCCAAAGAAAAATCGACAGTCATGTTCCGGTGATTCCGGAACAACTGTTGAACCCCAATGGCCTGCTCGCCGACACTCGTGGGCGACGTCTTCATGATTTAAGAATTTCAGTCACCGATCGTTGTAACTTTCGGTGCACTTATTGCATGCCCAAAGAGGTCTTCGATAAAGATTACCCCTATTTATCTCATGGGGATCTTTTAAGCTTTGAAGAGATCATTCGTTTGGCAAAAATCTACATTGAGCACGGTGTAGAAAAAATCCGCTTAACTGGTGGCGAACCCCTGCTTCGCAAACACGTTGAAAAACTGATTGAGATGTTGGCTCCACTGAAAACTTTGAGCGGCCAACCATTAGATTTAACATTGACCACCAACGGTAGTTTGTTGCGTAAAAAAGCCCAGTCTTTGAAAGATGCGGGCTTGACCAGGATGACCGTCAGTTTGGATGGTTTAGACGATGCAACTTTTCAGCAAATGAATGATGTTGCCTTTCCAGTTGGTGATGTCTTGGATGGCATTGAAGCAGCCAGAGAAGTTGGTTTTAAAAATATCAAAGTCAACATGGTTGTGAAAAAAGGTACTAATGATCAAGAGATCATTCCAATGGCCAAGTATTTCAAAGGCAGTGATGTGATTTTGCGTTTCATTGAGTTCATGGACGTCGGCGCATCCAATGGCTGGAATATGACAGAAGTTCTGCCATCTGCTGCTGTGATTGCCAAAATTCATGAAGCCTTTCCCTTAACAAATATTGATCCTAACTATCCTGGTGAAGTCGCTGAGCGCTGGCGCTATGCCGATGGTTCTGGTGAAGTTGGCGTGATTTCGAGTGTGACTCAGGCTTTCTGCAAAGACTGCTCAAGAGCTCGCTTGTCGACTGAAGGAAAAATGTATTTGTGTTTATTTGCCACAGAAGGCCATGATTTAAAAGCATTGCTTCGTGCTGGCAAAACAGATTTAGAGATCAGTAATGCCATTGCGCAGGTTTGGTCTCATCGCACCGATCGATATTCTGAATTACGCGGCTCTCCAGAAATGGAAGGTAAGCGCAAAGTTGAAATGTCTTACATCGGTGGTTAAATATTTCCATCAGACAAAATACGTCATATCTTGATGAGTTCATTACCCACCCTCAATTCAGTCGTCACTTGCATGTCTGACTATGACCCAGAGTCATTAAGAGTTGAAGTCGCAACAAAAATAGTTGACGAATTTGTCAGGCCCGCATCTTTAGCGCTTGAAACAGAAACAGTTTCCATCTACGACTCATTGGGGCGTGTTTTAGCCAGCGATATCATCTCCCCCATCAATGTTCCCTCCGCTGATAACTCAGCCATGGATGGCTATGCCTTCAGCGGGGCATCGATTGTTAAAGATGGTGTGACCTCCTTAACCATGATCGGCAAAGGTTTTGCGGGTAATGCTTTTGATGGCGTGGTCAGTCTTGGTCAATGTGTTCGCATCATGACAGGGGCTGTGATGCCCGCTGGTTGTGACACCACCATCCCTCAAGAATTCGTCAAAGTTGATGACGATCAGATTCAGTTTCAATCATCGGTGATCAAAGCAGGTGATAACCGCCGTTTAAAAGGTGAAGATCTTGCCGTTGGTCAAGCGGCTTTATCTGCTGGCAAGATCATCAGACCATCTGATTTGGGCTTGATTGCATCTCTGGGCATGGGCTCTGTACCGGTCAAACGTCGCCTCAAGGTTGGGTTTTTCTCAACGGGCGATGAACTTCGTTCGATTGGACAGCCATTGGATGATGGCTGCGTGTATGACAGTAACCGCTACACCTTGTTTGGAATGTTGAACCGTTTGAACGTTGAACTTCACGATTTTGGTGTTGTAAAAGATGATCCGGATGCAATGCGTGCCGCCTTCAGCCAAGCAGCAGCGACCTGTGATGCGGTGATCACGTCCGGTGGCGTCTCTGTTGGAGAGGCTGACTATACCAAGCAAATCATGCGCGAACTAGGCGACGTGAGTTTTTGGAAAATTGCCATGCGCCCAGGTAGACCGATGGCTTTTGGCTCAATCCAAGGCGATCAGCATCGCGCAGTTTTATTTGGCTTGCCTGGCAACCCCGTTGCTGTGATGGTGACTTTTTATCAATTTGTCAGAAATGCCCTCTTAGCGATGAGTGGTGCCACTCAAGTAGCTCCACCGATGATGCAAGCAAAAACGGTTGAAGCAATCCGTAAACGCCCAGGTCGCACTGAGTTTCAACGAGGTATCTTGTCAACTGATGCCTCAGGCAGCAGAACAGTACGCATCACTGGCGCCCAAGGATCAGGGGTTCTGCGCTCCATGAGCGAAGCAGATTGCTTCATTGTTTTGGCTCATGATCAAGAAAATATTCAGGCAGGTGACACCGTTGGGGTGGTTTTATTCGAGGGCTTAGTTTAAACAAGCTCTACAGCAAGGGCTTTAAAGCACAAAGGGCTATGAAACAGCCTTATTGCAATGCAACATGAATCAAAGATTTGGTTTAGAATTGCAGGCAAATCAACCAACACTTACTTTTTCAACGAAAAATAAAATGCCAAGCACCAAGTACACCAAAAGAGAAATTGTGTATGTCGACCCTCTTCATACGGCGAAGACATTGGTGTTGGTGTATTTGAGTTTTTCAGTGCCAATCGTTTTATTGGCTCTCTTCGTTGCTTTTGTAAGAGATGGTGAGTTACCTGGTTTCACAGTGATTTCAGCATTGATTCTGAATGCTTTGATTGGCTTTAGCTTGCTGTGGTTAGCGTGCAAAGTTTATAACTGGGTTGCTGATAGATTTGGTGGCATCGAGGTAGCCGTAAAAGAAACCACCATCAATGACACCAAAACTCCTACCGCACAAGATTAAGTTCTAATCTTTTAAATCAAATCCATTTGATTTAAATCTCTTTGATTCAAACATTTCAAGCTTCAAGCTTTCAATAAATTAGGCGGTGTTTGACCATTCAAACCAGCCAAGCAATTTTTGATCGCTAACTGAATCATCGCTCTTCTGGTTTTCTCCGTGGCACTTGCCATGTGCGGTGCCAACACCACATTCTTCAATGCCAATAATTCTGGAATCACCTTGGGTTCGCCCTCAAACACATCCAAGCCCGCGCCAAAAATTCTGTTTTCTTTTAGTGCCTTAGCCAGAGCTAACTCATCGACAATGCCACCGCGCGCAATGTTCACAAGGGTTGCAGTCGGTTTCATTAAACTCAATTCTTTTTCACCAAAGAGATGGTGGTTCTCTGGGGTGTAAGGCATGACCAACATAATATGATCAGATTGTTTGAGTAAAGTTTCACGGTCAACATAAGTGGCGCCACATTCTTTCTCCAAATCTTCAGACAATCGGGAGCGATTAAAGTAAGTCACATTCATATTAAAGCCACGCGCACGTTTAGCAATTGCTTGACCAATGCGGCCCATGCCCATGATGCCCAAAGTCGAATGATGGATGTCCATGGATAGTGGCGCATCACAAATTGAGAACTTACCCCAATGCCCCGCTCTTAACCAATGCTCGCTCTCGGTCACGCGACGCGCTGCTGCCATCATCAATGTGAATCCGAAATCAGCCGTGGTGTCCGTCAACACGTCCGGTGTGTTGGTGGCCATCACATTGGCAGCCTTAAAAGCTGGCATGTCTAAGTTGTTGTAACCCACAGCAATGTTTGAAACAATTTTTAACTGTGGGGAAGCTTTGAGCATATCGGCATCAATGCGCTCACTCCCAGTGACAATTGCTGCATCTTTATCAGCCAAAGCTGCCTTCAAATCAACCGCATTCCATAAATGATCATTTTGGTTTGATTGAACAATAGCAATCTTTTCCAACTCAGCCAAAAGATCTGGGAAGACAGCTCGCGCAAGCAAAATCTTTGGTTTTTGGGCGTTTTGTGACATATTTGTCTCCTATTTTTATGCGTTTTATTGGTTTTCTTTATTGTATGTCATTGATTTAAATCACATAGAAATGTCGATGCCACGCCTAACAATAAGGCTATCTGCAATTTAAAGGCCCGTCTAAGATAAAATATTGTTTTCATCTTCTTTGAGATTGATGCCATGACTTATGTTGTAACTGAAGCTTGTATTCGTTGTAAGTACACTGATTGTGTTGATGTTTGTCCTGTGGATTGTTTCCGTGAAGGCCCTAACTTTTTAGTCATCGATCCAGATGAGTGCATTGATTGCGCTGTTTGCGTTCCAGAATGTCCAGTCAATGCTATTTATGCTGAAGATGATGTGCCAGGTGATCAACAGGCTTACATCAAACTCAACGTTGAGCTTTCAGCCAAATGGCCTTCAATCACAAAGTCAAAAGAAGGCTTGGCTGATGCAGACGATTGGAAAGATGTTAAAAATAAATCAAAAGAACTGATTCGCTAAAGTATCTCTTGAAAGATCCTGTGGCAGAAAAACAATCACCCATTGAAACAGATGCAATTGTTATCGGCGCAGGACCGGTAGGTCTTTATCAAGTTTTTCAATTGGGCTTACTGGGTATCAAGGCACATGTGATTGATGCTCTACCTCAGGCTGGCGGTCAATGCGTTGAACTCTATGCTGATAAGCCCATTTACGATATCCCTGGCATTCCTTTTTGCACCGGCCAAGATTTGATTGATCGCCTAAAAGAACAAATCAAAGTTTTACAAACACCCGCGCATTTCAATCAAGAAGTGACGCTGATAGAAAAACGTGCCGATGGCCGCTTTGATGTGCAAACATCGCAAGAAACATTCATCAGTAAAGTAATTGTTGTCTCTGCGGGCG
>JBEIOY010000143.1:0-3557 GCA_040377355.1 Burkholderiaceae bacterium
ACCCTCAATTGGTCTTACCTGATTTAGGGGATTCATCGAGTGCAGCCCTATCTCCCACAGATGAAAAACTGCTGGGTGAACGCATCATGCGCGATATTCGCAGAGACCCAGATTATTCAAGAGACCCAGTCTTTTATGATTACCTGAACACAATTGGTCAGCATTTAATTGCTACTGCTAAAAAGCAAGGCATAGCTGGCTTGGAAGGAGAGGGAAGCTTTTTAATTAATTTTGAACTATTTGGCGTTCGAGATAAAAGTATCAATGCTTTTGCTTTACCGGGCGGATTTATTGGCGTGCACACTGGTTTGATTGTTTCTGCAGAAACAGAGTCTGAATTAGCTTCGGTGTTGGGCCATGAAATCGGCCACGTCACGCAAAAACACATTGCACGCATGTTTGGTCAGCAAGGAACTAATTCAATGATCGCATTAGCATCGATCATTTTGGCCGTAGTTGCTGCCAGTCGCAATCCAAATGCGGCCCAAGGTCTTGCCATGGGTGGTCAAGCGTTGGCCATACAAAATCAACTGTCTTATTCTAGGGATGCTGAACGAGAGGCTGATCGAGTGGGCTTTCAGATTCTTGAAGCGGGTGGTTTTGATGTGCAAGGCATGCCAGACTTTTTCCATAGAATGCAAAGAGCCAATAGCATCATGGAAAGTGGTGTTCCTGGTTATGTGCGATCTCACCCATTAACAACTGATCGTATTGCTGATATGCAAGATCGAGTTCGTGGCTTGAGCAAACCAAAGGTCAACTCATCGGTAGAGTTTTACTTGTTGAAAGCCAGAGCGAGATTGATACAAACCACCAGCTCAAGTAATTATCCTGAACTAAAGCAACTTTACGAAAGTCTTGCCAGAAAACCTGAGCCCATCAAACAACTCGAAGGTAATTACGGCCTGGCTTTGTTAAGCCTTAAACAACAAAAAATAACGGATGCTGAATCCTATTTACAGAAAAGCAGAGTGTTAATGCAAACGGTTTCCGCGCAGGGATCTCCTGTGCAGCGCTCAAGTCTTTCTCTAGAGTCAACAGCCGTCGATATTTTGTTTGCCAAAGGGCAGCACGCCGAAGGACTCAAGCAAATTGCTCAAATCAAAGCAACATATCCTCACTCAAGATCCCTGAATATCCTGACGATTGAAGGTCAATTAAAGACCAGACAGCATGAACAAGCAATTAATTGGCTAAAGACTCAAACAAGAGCGCAGCCAGAAAATTCAATGTGGTGGGGTATGCTGGCCAGAGCTTATTCTCAGGCTGGTAAAAAAGCTCTTTCGCATGCGGCATTGGCAGAAAAGTATGTTGCTGATGGTGCGTGGATTGGTGGAATTGAACAGATGCGTTTAGCTAAGATCGCAGGAGATGCTGATTTTTATCAATCTTCAGAAATTGATGCTCGGGCCAGACAAATACAAGACTTATATCGTCAAGAACTTATTCAACAAAAACAAAAATAGTTCTTAAAGTGGTTTGATCAGTGGAAGCCGTGGATGGTGCTTGGTAACTGAATGTGTTCCTCTTGGGCGGGGCTTGTGTGAATATGAGCAATTCTCCAACCCATAGGACCTTGAACCAAAATATAAGTGAAGTTCAAGAAAAACTCTGGTTCAATTTGATCAGCTTCTAAACGAACAGCTTCAGTTGAATCAAAAAAAGATATTCCGATGCCCGTGTGCCCAATCACTTGAATTGGATCTAGCCATAGAAAATGATCCTCAAGTATTTTCTTCAATCCTTCGCGAAGCTCAGCATGACCATTTAAGCGTTTACCGCCCGGCAGTATGCAGGTGATTGAATCTTCATCCATCCAAAGATCAATGGATCCATCCAAATCATTTCGATGTAATGATTCACGCCATGCTTCGATAACTTCTTCTGGCATTTGAAATAATCTGGCTTGACTTGGCATGATATTTTTAGTGATTAAGTTGATTGATGGAGTTTAGGACGTCTTTTGCTTGTATGTCCACTAAACATTTCAGGTGGCCGAGGGGGCAAGTTCTCTTAAAGCAGGGGCTGCATTCCAGGTGCAACCAATGAATTGCGGCAAGCTTGGATAGTGGTGGTGTGTGCCTTGGATCGCTGGAGCCGAAAATAGCTACTTGAGGACGTCTAAATGCAGCAGCAATATGCATCAAGCCAGAATCATTGCTAATGACAGCAGTGGCATTGCTGATCGCTGCCATCGCATCCTCAAGGCTGGTTTGACCACACCAATTGATCACTTTTTCTGGGTGGGCACTCATTGAGGCAATATCACTGCCAATCGAAAACTCTTTCTTGCTACCCAAAATAAGTACCAAAGAGTTTTCTTTTGTTTCAATAATATTTTTGGCTAATTGGCCAAAATGTTCGATCGGCCATTGTTTGGCTGGACCATATTCAGCGCCAGGACATAAAACATAAAGATGTTGATGCGCTTGAATTTTTTGAAGCGCTTGCTGACTGTCGGTAATCATTGCATCAGGCAGCGATAGATGTGGTTGGGGTACTTCTGACAAAGCATTGCCTGAAAGTGCAAAGTAATGACTCGACATGGGCGGGCGATGTGAGCGAGATGGATTTTTAAGTGCTTCGTTGATCAAACCCCAGCGCATTTCACCTTGATAGCCAATTCTGTGGGGAATCTTAGCCAGCCAAGGAATTAATGCTGACTTAAAGCTATTGGGTAAAACATACGCATGAGTATATGCACTCAAGGCCAATTGTTTGGCCAGGGCTTTTCGTTCTTTCCATTGCAACGATCCATGTTGAAAATCTGCGGCGATGATTTGATCAACAGCTGGTATTGCTTTCATGATGCTTGCAACCCATGGGGTTGCTAAAACATCAATTTGACTATTGGGATTGTTTTTTTTAAGTTGAGATATCAGAGGTTCAGCCATCACTGCATCACCAATCCAATTGGGTGCAACGATGAGTATCTTCACCATCTTAATGACCGTGTGGCTTTGTGCCAGGCATAAGTTCATATTCAGTGCCGCAGTACGGGCACTTGGCATGGCCAGTACTTAACACGTCTAGAAAGACGCGAGGATGCATACTCCAAGCTGGAGAGTCATTGTTGGGGCAATGTAGAGGTAAATCTTTGTTGCCGTTAACCTTGATAACACTTTGCTGACTCATGATTGCCTTGGTTGTTTTAAACCACCGTTAACCAGTGACGATATTTGTCGCTCTTACCGGCTACAGCATCAAAGAATATTTGCTGAACTTTTGTTGTGATTGGACCGCGTTTGCCGTCACCAATGATGCGATCATCCAACTCACGAATAGGCGTTACTTCGGCAGCTGTGCCGGTGAAGAATGCTTCATCACAGCAATACATCTCATCACGGGTGATGCGCTTTTCTTTAACTTCAATGCCAAGATCTTTAGCAATTGTAAAAATCGCATCACGAGTGATGCCATCTAAACAAGAGGCCAAGTCAGGCGTGTAAATAATGCCATCTCTAACGATGAAAACGTTTTCGCCAGAGCCTTCTGATACATATCCATCAGTATCTAATAGAAGTGCTTCGTCGTAACCCTGATCAGTCACTTCTTGG
>JBEIOY010000147.1:0-3420 GCA_040377355.1 Burkholderiaceae bacterium
GGCCAAGATAGTTTGATACCAGCATCAGCCGCAGGCTCATTGCCTGACTTTTCTGCCTTTGCTTCGTTCTGAGCAAGCTTTTCATCTTTCATTTTGTCGGATGGCTTGGCAACATCTTTGCTTGCGCTTGGCTTTTCTTGCTTCACTTCAACTCTGGAAGTTGTTGTCCTGGTTGATCTTGGGGGAACCACACGAATCACTTGATCGACTTCAATTTGATTCATGTCAGCAATGTTGTTCCACTCAGCAATGTCACGGTGTGATTGACCATGATCCAAAGCAATTCTCAGTAAAGTATCGCCGCGTTTGATGCGATAGAAACCTGGCTGAACTGGCTCAATACTGGCGCCTTTTCCGCCTGAACGATCAACCACCGGCGCAGGTGCAGAACGCGTAGCGCAACCTGACTGAAATACAACAGAGGATATGGCCAAAGAAATAATTATTAAACGAGGGAAATTCATAAGCTCACAGCAGTCAATGACTAATTAAATAGCGATTAAATTACACAATACCTGATTGTAAAGGCACAAAAAATACTTCTTCAAGAACCGTTCTTTGATAGCGCTGAGAACTGACCCGCTCAACAACCACCAACTGCTGTTCTTCTTCATTTTTAGCCACGGGTGCTACCAAGCGACCGCCAATGGCGAGTTGATCTAATAGTGGATCCGGGATACCCAAGCCAGCAGCTGCCAAGATGATTCCATCAAAAGGAGCGGCTTGCGGCAAGCCTCTGATGCCGTCGCCGTAAACCAAGCGCAAATTCGGAATTCTGAAAGGTCTTAGTTTTGCTCTGGCCTGCTCATGCAGAGGCTTGATTCGTTCAATTGAATACACCTCTTCGGCCAGTAGGCTCAAAATAGCCGCCTGATAGCCACATCCCGTGCCAATTTCCAGGACCTTACCAAGGTCTTTTTTAGGACGCATCAATAATTCAATCATGCGTGCCACCACCGATGGTTTTGAAATTGTTTGCTGATGCCCAATTGGTAATGCTGAATCCTCATAAGCTCTTGCATCAAGAGCATGATCAATGAACGCATGACGCGGCACGGTTGCAATTGCTTCCAATACATGACGATTGCGCACACCACTGGCTGCAACTTTTTCTGCTAATTGAAGGCGCGCCTTATCGAACATGGGATCTTTTTTAACCACAACTACCCTATTAAATTAATTTTTTTGCCACTGAGACTGGATCATTTTTTCACGAGTCTTGAGATGAGATAAATCCAACTTCAAAGGAGTAATTGATACCTGCCCTTGATTGATCGCATGAAAATCAGTTCCCTCAGTTGCATCTCTTGCATCGCCAGGAGGCCCGATCCAATAAATAGGTTCCCCACGCGGGTTGTTCTGCATGATGACATTTTGTGAGTGATGTCTGTTACCCAATCTGGTCACCCGCCATGACCTGAGAGATTCATAAGGTAGGTTCGGAATATTAACGTTCAATAATGTGGGTTTTTCATCGGCAGATAAAACACCATCGACTGGTGCGCCAATCTGTTGCATGACAATATCTCTGGCGATCTGAGCGGCATCATCCAGTCTTGCCCAACCTTTGGCCACCTGAGAAAAAGCAATTGCTGGAATCCCGAACATCACACCCTCGATAGCAGCAGCAACGGTGCCTGAGTAAAGAACGTCTTCACCCATGTTTTCACCTTGATTGATTCCAGAAACCACTAAATCAGGTTTTGAATCTAATAAACCAGTGAGCGCGATGTGAACACAATCAGTGGGCGTCCCGTTCACATACAAAAAATTATCCCTATCGCCACCAGCCATGCGATTGACTGTCAATGGACGAGACAATGTCAATGAATTAGATGCCCCACTATGATTTTGCTCAGGCGCAATCACCGTGATCTTGCCCAAAGGGCGAAGCGCATTCACCAAGGCCAATAAACCAGGGGCTAAATAACCATCATCGTTTGCGATCAGAATATGCATGAAATCCTAAAATTAACTAACTGAGCGACGATCCATCATCGCTCTTGCTAAGGTGCTGGCATCAACATACTCGAGCTCACCACCCACTGGAACACCTCTTGCAATTCTTGATACCTTGATGTCACGCACCTTCATGATTTCACCAATGTAATGAGCGGTAGCCTCACCTTCGCTGGTAAAGTTAGTGGCCAAAACAACTTCTTTGACGGGCACAGGACTTTTCTCTACGCGCTCGATCAATCGATCCAAGTGAATTTCATTCGGACCTAAGCCGTCTAAAGGAGATAGTCGGCCCATCAAAACAAAATACAAACCTTTGTAAGTCAGAGTTTGCTCAACCATCAATTGATCTGCCGGGGTTTCAACCACACATAAAATACTTGAGTCACGTCGCTCATCAGAGCAAGTGCTGCAGATATTTAATTCTGAAAAAGTGTTGCACGACGAACAATGTTGAATATGATTGACCGCATCAAGCAAACTTTGACCTAACACGGCAGCACCATTGCGGTCATGCTGCAAAAGATGAAAAGCCATTCGTTGTGCAGATTTAGGGCCAACACCTGGCAAAGCCCTCAAAGCTTGCACCATCCGTTGCAAAGCGTCTTGAGATTGATCAGGCGATCTATTTTCTGACATCGTGACTATTCGCTAACAATCTCAAAATGGCAATTTAAAGCCTGGCGGCATCGGCATACCAGCCGTCGCGCCAGACATTTTTTGACTAGATATCTGCTCAATTTGACGATAAGCATCCGCATATGCAGTCACCAATAAGTCTTCAAGCATTTCTTTATCATCCATGGCACCGTCAGCAATCTCAACACGCTTTAATGCATGCTTGCCTGTCATAGTCACTTTGACAGAGCCTCCAGCAGCCTGACCAATGACCTCTAGAGCTTCAAGCTCAGCTTGAGCGCGCTTCATATTTTCTTGCATCTGCTGAGCTTGCTTCATCAAGCCAGCAATATTACCTTTCATCATGCTTTATTTCTCCGAATGAATAGATGGTTTATGAGTAATTATTGAATGGGGCGAATACTGCCGGGCACGACTGTGGCACCGAATTCAGCTTGAATCGTTTTCACAAAATCATCGTTAGCAATCGATTCTTCGGCCCCCTCTTGTTTTTCTTGTTTGATCTTTGCCTCTACAGCTGCGATTGAGTGATTGGCTTTACCGGTTTCAATCAAAATAGTGACAGATTTACCAAGGTAATTGGATAAAGCCTCCTGCAGACGCAAGACATTTTCTTTGCTCGCCAGCTGAGGCATTCCGACAATCACAGTGGCTTTTGCTGCATCACCCCTCTCATTCCAGCTTTGCAGCTCTGTTTGAAATGCTAATTGTTGCAACAAACCTCTAACTGGCAAAGCTTTCATCCATGACTGCCAATCTGGATCTTCAGAGTTGATGGTCAGGGCAGATGCTTTAGGTGCTGCCGTTGATTGAGAATCTGAC
>JBEIOY010000157.1:0-3230 GCA_040377355.1 Burkholderiaceae bacterium
GCATGGGCATGAAGGTCTTCTCCAAACAATAAATCGGTCTTAACTATAGAACTCACGTGCTAAGGATACCTGTTCTGGCGTGATGAATGCCGGCGCATGCCCCACCCCAAGAATTTCAATACTTTTTGCTTTGGGGTTGCGTCGGCACATCTCACTCACGGTGTTCGCAGAAATCAGATCAGAATCAGCGCCACGCACAATCAGCATCTCGGCATTGATCGCATCATATGCTTTCCAGGTCATCATTTCACCCATCATGGCAGTCATCTTATTGACCGCCGCAAATGGTTTGACGATGTCCGGGTCGTAGTGCACGATCCATTGATCACCGTCTTTTTTCAAATGGGGGCCGTTGTAGTCTTTCCATTGCTCTGGCGTGAAAGTGCCAAAAGGTTCACAAATGCGATTGAGATAGATCAAGCCTTCTTTTTTGCTGTTAAAGCGCAAAGGCTTACCAACATAATCATTCAAGCGTTTGAGTGCTGTTGCTTCAATTCTTGGGCCAACGTCATTGATGATCATTTTTTTAATCGGTGAGTTTTTTTGGCTCGCCATAAAAATACCGATCAAACCACCCATCGATGTGCCAAACCAATCAACTTCGCGAAGACCTAACTGTGCGAAGAGCCCATTCATGTCAGTCACGTATTGCGGAATGCCATACAGCATCGGATTTTTTAACCAATCAGAATCACCTCGCCCCACCACGTCTGGGCAAATCACCCTGTAACGATCGCGCATGGCCTTGGCCAAAACTTTGAAGTCACTGCCGCGGCGCGTTAAGCCGTGCACACAGATCAAGACACGTGGGTTGTTTGGATCCCCCCATTCGTGATACGCCATCTTGTGCATGCCAGATGGACTGGCGCATTGCACGTAGTGCGTTCTGCATTCCGGATCGGCAAGATCAGGAACATCTTCAACCGGGATGAGGTAATCAATGACAGGTACTGCTACCTCACTCTTTACTTCACCGACCGGCGCTTGTGACACGCCAACAGAGCTTGTGAGTTCTATCTCGTAAGAGCTCTGTGGTTTCTTTCCGAAGAATCGTTGAAGTAAGCGCTTGAGCATTACTGGGCTACCCAGCCTCCATCCATATTCCAAGCAACACCACGTATTTGTGTAGCAGCTGGACTACAGAAGAACACTGCCAAAGCAGCCAATTGTTCAGGGGTGACGAATTCGCCAGAAGGTTGCTTTTCAGAAAGCAAACGCTTCTTGGCTTCCTCATTGTTTACTTGATCTTTTTGGGCGCGCGCATCCACTTGTTTTTGCACCAAAGGTGTTAATACCCAGCCTGGACAAATCGCGTTACAAGTCACGCCTGTTTGCGCTGTTTCTAAAGCTGTTACTTTTGTTAAACCAACGATGCCGTGTTTGGCTGCAACATACGCTGACTTCTGCGCAGAGGCTACCAAGCCGTGTACAGATGCCAAGTTGATGATGCGGCCCCAATTGCGTTGCTTCATACCAGGCAAAGCCATGCGCGTGGTATGAAACGCTGAAGATAAGTTAATTGCAATGATGGCATCCCAACGATCCACTGGGAAGTCTTCCACATTGGCCACATGCTGAATGCCTGCGTTGTTGACCAAGATATCAACAGTTCCAAAACGCTTTTCAGTGGCCTGCATCATGGCTTCGATTTCTGCAGGTTTGCTCATATCGGCACCGTGGTAATCCACTTCAACACCAAAGGCTTTGACCTCAGCCATCGCTGCGTCTTTTTCTCCAAAGCCGTTCATCATGATGTTGGCACCCTGCTCTGCCAATGCTTTAGCAATACCCAAACCAATACCACTGGTTGAACCAGTGACCAATGCTGTTTTACCTTTCAACATACTCATATCCAATCGCTCCGAAATATTTAATGGCTGATTTATTAATTTACTTATTTAATTATTCAATGTCTTACTTATTAATTTAGCTTAATCACTTAGCTTGTTAAGTTCGCCTGCTAACTTAACTGGGAATCTCAGGTTGCAAAGTGACATGATCAATCTCATGCTTCTCTAGCAACATTTTGTTAATTTTTTCCATGGTGTTGGGCCAATCTTGCAAGTCACGCACTTCCACATGACCAATTAAAGCAGGATGTCCTGGTGACATTTCCCATACATGTAAGTCATGCACAGACAAAACACCATCAATTGCTCGCAGATCTTTACCAACCTGCACGTAGTTGATGTGATGAGGTACACCCTCCATCAAGAAGTGGTAAGACTCTTTCAGCACATCGGTGGTTGAGCGGATCAATAAGACGCAAACAAACAATGACAAGATTGGATCGATTTGCATCCAGCCTGTGAAATGAATCACCACACCTGCGATCAATGCAGCCAAAGAACCCAAGAGATCACCCATCACATGAACCAAGGCTGCTTTGGTGTTAACACTTTTCTTATCTTTAGACAAAATCCAAGCAACGATCAAGTTGATCACCAAGCCAATCACAGCTACAACCATCACGGCCTGACCTTGAACTTGATGGGGGTCATTGAATCGTGAGATGGCTTCGATGGCGATCCAAATGATCAAGGCTATCATTGCTAAACAGTTAACAAAAGCTGCTAAAGATTCTGCTCGACCAAAGCCAAATGAATTTTTGACTGAAGGCGGTCGTTTGGCAATGATTTGCGCCAACAAGGCCAAAGCCAACGCTGATGCGTCGGTGACCATGTGACCAGCATCAGAAATCAAGGCCAATGAATTGGCCCAAAATCCAGCAAAAGCTTCGATGCCGGCAAAGAAAAATGTTAGCAGCAATGCTGCTAACAGAATACCGGCTTGATGAGACTCTCGGTAGTGAAGATGCTGGGCATCACCCTTCTTATGCGCATGCAAATAAGCTGCTTGTTGAGCGGCCCGCTGAGCATCTTTCATGATCAAACAGCGCTGGTATCTAAAGCACAACCTGTCTTAGCAATCACCTCTTCTTTGCTCACACCCGGTGCAAGTTCAAGAAGTTTCATGCCATGAGGTGTGACATCTAAAACAGCCAAATCAGTGATGATGCGATTCACCACGCCCACACCCGTTAATGGCAAGGTGCAGTTTGGCAAAATCTTGATGTCTTCTGTGCCATCTTTTTTCTTGGCCACGTGTTCCATTAATACCACCACGTGCTTCACACCAGCCACTAAATCCATGGCGCCACCCATACCCTTGACCATCTTGCCTGGAATCATCCAGTTGGCCAAGTCACCTTTTTCGCTGACTTGCATCGC
>JBEIOY010000150.1:0-3372 GCA_040377355.1 Burkholderiaceae bacterium
CGCTATGCGCGCCGCTCAAAGGATGTAGCGATTGCTGCATTTTTAGGTAATGCTTTTATGGATATCGGCATGTTGTTCATTGGCGGTGTTGTGATGTATGCAGGCATGAGTGAGTTAGTTGCCTACTATGTCAGTACCGGCATGACGCAAGAAGCAGCCCATAAAATAGCCCTTGAAAGCCCAGACAGCGTCGCCGCAGCGTTTATTGTATTTGGCGGAATTTTAGGAGCCATCTTGATGCTATTGGCTCAAGCAAAAGCGCAAGTATTAAATACATATAGCGCATCACTCTCACTCACCAATTTAATGGATGCTGCTTTAGGGTGGCAACCAGGCCGTTTAACGTTTGTGATTCTGGCCAATGTGATTGCTATTTTGATGTTGCTGGGGTCAATTTTAGATTGGTTTAATTCGTTTCTAACCATTCTTGGTATCTTGACCACTTGTATTTCAGGAATCATGATTGCTGATTACTTTATTGTTCATCCGAGATTGAATGAGTCGCAGCTTGATTTCAACAAAAAAGAAGCATTTAATTGGTCAGGAATTTTAGTTGGCGCCATTGGTTTTATTTTGGCCCATTACGTTTTGAATTCAATCATCAAAATTGAATTTTTCACAGCTTTACTGTTTTCAGTCATTGCATATCCTCCTTTGCGTTTGATGAGTTTGAGCAAACATAAATAACGCTGTTCAAAGTAATGGGAGAAATAATGTCTGATGCAAATATTCTAAAGCGCCTTGATAAGCTTGAGAGCATGGAGGCTATCAGAACCATGGTGGCGCGTTACGCTGAAGGCGCAGATCTTAAGAATGACCCTGTTATTTTGGGGTCACTTTTTGCTGAAGATGCCATTTGGGAGGCCAATGGATTTGGCCAATATGTTGGGGCTAAAAATATTGCTGAGGGTTTATCTGATATAGCTAAAAATGCGATTCATTGGTCTTTGCATTACATGATTTCTCCCAAGATTGCCATTGATGAATCCGGTGATGAAGCTACCTGTGATTGGTACCTTTGGGAGTTGGCTCGGGTGAGTGAAAATCAAGAGCCACCTAAGGCTCATTGGGTGGGCGGTACATATACTTCGCGCGTCAAAAGAATCAAAGGTGTGTGGAAGTTTCAACATGTTTCTTTAACACTCAAGTTGCTAAGCCCACTTGAAGTTGATTGGAAAACCTTGCCCTAAGTAATTCTGAGGCATGGTTGATTGAAGTTTGGTTGTTGAAAGTGATTAATTTGAAATTAGGAAGAAGTATGAGTGCAAGTAATTCAGTAGATAAACAAGATGCCATTCGTTTGTGTCAGGTGGCTGATGTGGCAGAGGGCAATGGCTTACAAATTAATTTACCAGAAAGACCACCATTGGCAGTTTTTAAAATCGATGGTCAAATTTTTGTTACTGATGACACCTGTACACACGGCCAGGCTTCTTTATGCGAGGGTGAGATTGAGGATGGTGTGGTTGAGTGCCCTTTTCATCAGGGTGCATTTGAGATCGCCACTGGTAAAGCTATTTCAGCGCCATGCTCCGTCCATTTAAAAACTTATCAGCCAATTTTGGTGGGCGAAGATGTTTTCGTTCATTTAGATAAGGGCTCTTCATAATGGCACGCATTGCAATTGCTGATTCTGACCTTGGTTTTAACTGTGAACCTCATGACACATTACTTAGAGCTGGACTGAGAGCAAATTTAAACTTTCCTTATGAATGTAATGTGGGCTCATGCGGTACTTGCAAGTTTGAATTGCTCTCGGGGGAGATCAAGGTTTTATCAGAGAATGCTCCTGGCTTATCAGAGAGAGATCGAAAAAAAGGTCGCCAGTTAGCTTGTCAGTGCATACCGATGGGCGAATGTGTTATCAAGATCAGGCAAGAAGAAGGTCCTCCTGCTGAATTTTGTCCAGCAAGATTAAAAGCAAAGCTAATAAAAGTGACAGATGTCACTCATGACATACGTGAGTTTCAGTTTCAAGCAGTATCTCCAGCAACTTTTATTCCTGGGCAATATGCAATGTTGCAATTACCAGGCGTTACTGGGGAGCGTGCTTATTCAATGTCGAATCTACCCAATGATGAGGGTGTTTGGTCTTTTATGATTCGCCGCGTACCCCAGGGGGTTGGCACTCAGGTGCTATTTGATGCACTGGCATTGGGTGATGAAATAGGTATAGATGGCCCATTTGGAAAAGCCTATTACCGATCTGAAAGTGAGCGTGATCTTGTTTGTGTTGCCGGCGGCTCTGGTTTGGCGCCAATGTTATCGATTGCCCGTGCTTGGTCAAATAAATCAAAAGGCGATCAAGAGCGCTTAACTTTCTTTTATGGCGGTCGTGAGTCTCGGGATATTTGCGGTGAAACAATGCTGCAACAGTTACCTGAATTTAATCAGCAACTTCAGTTTGTTCCTAGCGTCTCTGGCGCAGTCAGTGATGCGACAAATCCATGGCCAGGTCGAACAGGATTCATTCATGAAGTGATGCATGGTTATGAAGATCTCGATTATGCAAATTCTGATTTTTATATCGCAGGACCACCGGTCATGACTCAGGCAGTGATGGATTTTTTACGCGAGAGTCATGCTGTTCCTCAAGAGAGAATTTATTTTGATCGTTTCTTTTAAGAAAATGATCAGCAGCTGGTGCGAGCATCATTAAAAGGTATTGGGCATCATGATGACAAAAGATATTGAAAAAATTTTGATGCAAGGTTCAATTACCGAGTTAAGGGCTTTGTATCTCGAAAAGAAACTGTCTGTAACGGATGCAGTTACTTGGTACTTAAATCGAATAAATGCCATTAGTCAAAATGGTCCAGCCATTAATGCTGTTCGTGAAGTTTCATTGCGGGCAATGGATGATGCAAAGAGGGCTGATGAAGCCATCGCCAAAGGCGAAGACCTTCCAGCATTGCACGGCATCCCAGTTCTTCTAAAAGATAATATTTTGACTGGTGATGGTATGAAAGCAGCTGCTGGTTCAGCTGCTTTAAGAGATTTTCAGCCTGCTGGTGATGCAACACTGGTCAAGCGTTTACGTTCAGCCGGAGCCATCGTGTTGGGTAAAACAAATTTGACAGAGTTTGCAGATTTCGTTTCTGATGTCATGCCATCTGGTTACAGTGGCAATGGCGGCGTTGTTAAAAACCCACACGGCATTGAGTACGGTCGTGGACAGGGCTCTAGTGTTGGCTCTGCCGCAGCAGTTGCAGCATCGTTATGTATGTTTGCCATAGGCACTGAAACACAAAATTCTATTCAAACACCTGCATCATATTCTTCGGTGGTGGGATATAAACCTACGGTTGGTCTTATCAGTAGAGCTGGAATAGTTCCCTTGGTGCCGAGTCAAGATTCTCCAGGACCATTAAC
>JBEIOY010000102.1:0-5359 GCA_040377355.1 Burkholderiaceae bacterium
CTGTTAGAAAAGCAACGCGCTGAAGGTCATCCTGTCGCTTACCTGATTGGTAAAAAAGAGTTTTTCAATATTGAACTCAAAGTAGCCCCTGGCGTTTTAATCCCCAGGCCTGAAACAGAACTCTTGGTTGAATTGACCATCAATTATGTTCAGTCATCTGGCAAAAAAACACCAAAAATTCTAGATTTGGGCACAGGCAGTGGCGCGATTGGTTTGGCCTTGGCCAAAAACATACCCAACGCCCAAGTTACTTGTGTTGATGTCAGTGCTGAAGCACTCACAATTGCCCAAGAAAATGCCCGCCTGTTAAATCTGAGTTCAGTGAAATTCATCCAATCCAATTGGTTTGATGATCTAGCCACATCTTTAGCAGCTGAAGAATGCCTATTTGATGTGATTGTGAGCAATCCACCCTACATTCGTCATGATGACATTCATTTAAGCCAGGGTGATTTGCGCTTTGAACCAAGCTCGGCACTGACCGATGATCATGACGGCTTGATGGCATACCGCACCATTTTCAAGAAAGCCTCTGCTTATTTAGCAGAAGCTGGATTCATCTTGGTCGAACATGGATTCGATCAATCCAAAGAAGTTTGTCAGTTATTACAGGAACAAAACTACATCAACGTCAAAGCCCACCAAGATCTTGCGGGTATTTGGCGGGCAACATCAGCTAATCGAGCAGCGTCTGTTAAGCTTGGCTAAAATAAGACATCTACACAAGGAAGCATCATGGACACTCAAGCACAAATCAAAGAAATCGTTGAAAGCAGCCCAGTTGTTTTATTTATGAAGGGCAATGCTCAATTTCCACAATGTGGCTTTTCAGGAAGAGCCATCCAAATTTTGCAAGCCTGCGGCGTGGACAAACCCCACACTGTCAATGTTTTAGAAGATCAAGACATTCGCGAAGGCATCAAAGAATATGCTAACTGGCCAACCATCCCGCAACTGTATGTCAATGGCGAGTTCGTCGGTGGCTCCGACATCATGACTGAAATGTACCAAAGCGGTGAATTGCAACAATTGCTTAAAGCCTAAGCCATAAGCTTCATACGTAATTATTTAAAGACTAGCTCTCATGAAGAGCTAGCATTGGTTTAGCATAGCGATATGGACACAACAATCGCTTTTGTTTTACTCTCTCTTTTTTGCCTTATTGCGCTCATCAGTCTTTACTACGCTTGGCAACAAAGCCAGGCCAGGGTTAAAGCTGAAACTGAATTAGCAGCTGAACGTCGTCAAAGCGCTGACAAGCTAGTCACGCTTCAACAAACAGCTCAAGAAGCAAAGACGGTTCTCTCTGATCAGTTCAAAAATCTGGCCAATGAAATTCTCGAAGAAAAATCAAAACGCTTTGCTGAGCAAAACCAGCAAAACCTCGATATTCTCTTAAAACCACTCCAAGAAAAACTCACCGACTTTCGTAAACAAGTGGATGAAACTTATCAATCTGAAGCTCGTGAACGCTTTGCCTTAAAACAAGAAGTTGAAAAGCTCGCGGGTCTTAATCTGCGCATGACCGATGAAACTCGTGCCCTGACGAACGCCCTCAAAGGTGAATCGAAAACCCAAGGTGATTGGGGTGAATTGGTTCTTGAAACCATTCTTGAAAATTCAGGATTGCGCAAAGGTGAGGAGTACCTTGTTCAAGATACTCAAACCATCAGCGATGGATCCAGACTTCAACCAGACGTGGTGATTCGCTTACCCGAGTCCAAGCACTTGGTGATTGATAGCAAAGTTTCTATCACCGCTTACACGCGTTACATTCAAGCGGATGATGAAGCAGTTAGAACAGCAGAGCTGAACAGCCACGTTCTATCTATGAAACAACACATTCAAGGCTTGTCTGCCAAGAACTACCAAGATCTTTATGGGGTTGGCTCAATTGACTTTGTATTGATGTTCATTCCGATTGAGCCAGCCTTCCTGGCAGCGATGCGCCATGCCCCGGACATTTATCAAGAAGCCCTTAAAAAGAATATTGTGATTGTTTGTCCAAGCACATTATTGGCTACGGTCAGAACCGTGGCCCATTTATGGCGTCAAGAACACCAAAATCGCAATGCCCAAGAAATTGCGCGCCAGTGTGCTTCTCTTTACGACAAATTTGTTGGATTTGTTGAAGACTTAGACAAAGTTGGACTGCGCTTAGAGCAAGCGCAAATCAGTTATACAGATGCGGTTGGTAAATTAAAAACTGGTCGCGGTAACTTGATACGTACAGCTGAGAACGTTAAAAAGTTGGGCGTCAAACCCAATAAATCATTACCAACTAAATTAACAGATGTTGCTGATGACGAATAATTAAATAATTTTGATCATAAAAAAACCCGCATTCATCATGCGGGTTTTTTTATTGACTGCGCTCTTTTCAGAGCATTGAGTCAGCGCTTGCGCAACTGACTCTGTCGTGTATTACTTACGGCCGCGGCGAGCAACTGGCTTCTTAGCAGCTGATGCACGTGTTGCAGGCTTAGCAGCAGCTGATTTAGCTTGCTTAGCAAAACCTTGAATTGCTTCAACAGCTTGCTCTGCATTTGCTTCAGCAACAGCAGCAGCTTCTTTAGCAGCAGCTTGGAATTGCTCGAAACCTTGCAATGCTGAACCAACAGAAGTTTTCAATGCATTAACAAATACATCTGAACCAGCTGGTGCATTTGCTGCAAAAGTGTTTACCCAGTTTTGCACGCCTTCTTGGAACTGCTCTAATTGAGCTTCAGCAACTTCTGCCAACTCAACTTGACCTTCGCGAACAATCTTCGCTACAGCGCGCTGATGAGCAGCTAGCTTGTTACCCAAAGGTGCCAATGCGTCGCTCTGTACATATGAAACGAATGCTTGTGGATCTTTAACTGTCAAAGCTTGCTCTAAACCGTCTTGAGCTTCAACAAACACTGCTTTAGTTGCTGTGAAGTTTAAGTCAGCCAATTCTTGAGCGCGCTCGATTGCTTTTGTGCTCAATGCGAATGCTGTGTTCAAGCTCTCGCCTTGGATTTCTGCCATTTTTGCTGTGATTTGATCTTGGTTCATGTTTACTCCAAATAGGTTGGTTAATTTTTTGCTGCGCATATATTGCACTGCACAAACTCTATTTTAGGGAATAAATATGACAATTCAAGGTATTTTTGTTGCATTGCGACAAAAATGAATAATTTCTCATATTACGAGAAGTTATCATTGAATTACTTGGGTATTTTTGGTGCCCCCTGACAGAATCGAACTGCCAATCCATGATTACAAGTCAAGTGTTATACCATTTAACTAAGGGGGCCTGCGCTGTTACTGCTATTTTGTTTGCTGCTAAGCCCAATATTCTAACTTATTTCACCAGCTTTAGGCTAGGTCTACCTTTAGAAATCGGCGTATTTTTGTCTGCTGTTGGCTCTGGTGAATTGTTTTTCTCTACCGGAAAAGACATGCCCTGGCCATTTTCTTTGGCATAAATCGCCATCACATGGGTCATGGGCACATTGATATCTCGGGGCACTCCAGCAAAGCGTGCCTTAAGCGAAATCCATTCATTATCCAAAGATAATTGCTGACAAGCATCAGGGCTGATGTTTAAAACAATTTCATTGTCTTTCACATAATCCATCGGGACTTGTACTTCTTCAGTGACGAAGACAGCCACATAAGGCGTAAAACCATGATCCACACACCACTGGTGTAGTGCGCGGATCAGATAGGGTTTATTGCTTGGAACGGCGCTCATAAAGTCCATTGAGCAGTGATGGCTAATTAGTCACCTAATTAGCGACGCATCACTTTCTCAGAAGGCGTCAACGCCTCGATGTATGCGGGACGACTGAAAATACGCTCAGCGTACTTCATCAACGGTGCAGCATTGCGAGACAAATCAATGCCGTAATGCTCTAAACGCCACAACAATGGCGCAATTGCCACGTCTAGCATTGAGAAATCATCACCCAACATGTATTTGTTCTTAATAAAAATCGGCGCTAACTGTGTCAAACGATCACGAATCGCTAAACGTGCTTTCTCGTGATTCTTTTCTGCAGCCTTACCTTTTTCATTTTCCAATGTTGACACATGAATGAATAATTCTTTTTCAAAATTGAATAGGAATAAACGTGCACGTGCGCGCGCCACTGGATCAGGCGGCATCAACTGTGGATGTGGAAAACGCTCATCGATGTATTCATTGATGATGTTTGATTCATAAAGAATCAAATCACGCTCAACCAAAATGGGTACTTGACCATAAGGGTTCATCACAGAAATGTCTTCTGGTTTATTAAATAAATCTACGTCACGGATTTCAAAATCCATGCCCTTCTCAAACAAAACCAAACGACAACGCTGAGAGAACGGGCAGTTAGTGCCCGAATACAAAACCATCATGGGTCAATCTCCTAATTATTTTTTAGTGGATGTCTTTCCAGTAAGACTTATTCAAACCCCAAGCCAAAACTGTAAATATTGCTAAGAACATCAAAACCCAAACGCCTAAACGCTTACGATCCAACTGCGCAGGCTCACCCATCCACTGAAGATAAGCTACCAAATCACCCATTGCATCATCAAACTCTTGTGGCTTTAACTTACCAGGAGTGACTTGCTCAAAGCCCTTGAACACATGAATTGTTTTAGTGGCATCGTGCGGATCTTTTTCATCAACATACTTTGCCTTACGAATACCTTGTAATTCCCAAAATACGTTTGGCATTGCTACCGCAGGATATGCCATGTTGTTCCAACCCGTCATCTTTGTGTCATCTTGATAATAGGTACGCAAGTAGGTATATAAATAATCCACACCTTTTGCACGAGCAATCACCGACAAATCAGGTGGCATTGCACCGAACCATGCCTTCGCATCTTTTGGTGAAATGGCCACATTCATCATGTCGCCAACTTTTTCACCACTGAACAACAAGTTTTGTTTGATCTGTTCGTCCGTCAAACCAATATCGCGCAAACGGTTGTAACGCATGCTCACAGCACCGTGACAATTCAAACAATAGTTCACAAATAACTTGGCGCCGTTTTGTAGCGATGCTTCATTGTTCACACGATTTGGTGCTTTATCTAATGGGAAGTTACCGCCAGCAGCAAGAGCCACGTTCACGGCCAATAGAGCAGCAACACCGCCGAACATTTTCCAGATGATTTTTTTCATTTTCATTTTCCTTTTGGGTGCTCGCGATCAATGCGCAACAAAAGTAACGCGACTTGGCACTGGTTTGAATTGACCCATCTTGCTCCACCAAGGCATCGCCAAGAAGAAACCAAAATAAATCAATGTACCCAATTGAGACACCTTCTCACCGATTGGTGATGGTGGCTGAATACCCAAGTAACCCAACACAACAAACGTCACCACAAATAA